>JBAZKJ010000015.1 GCA_041650855.1 Candidatus Margulisiibacteriota bacterium | reverse complement strand
GAGAAAATTGCGCCATGAAGGACTTGAACCTTCAACCAACTGATTAAGAGTCAGCTGCTCTGCCAATTGAGCTAATGGCGCCTAAAAAAATCAACTTTAAATGCCGAGGACAGGAGTTGAACCTGCACGGGAGTTACCCCACTAGAACCTAAATCTAGCGTGTCTGCCAGTTCCACCACCTCGGCAGAATAAGGAAACGGGCCCGAGAGGGATCGAACCTCCGACCTACGGATTAGAAATCCGTTGCTCTATCCAACTGAGCTACGGGCCCCCAGGTTAGCGGGAGACGAGATTCGAACTCGCGACATCCACCTTGGAAGGGTGGCGCTCTACCAACTGAGCTACTCCCGCGCCCCTAATAACCTAGTTAAACGGGCCCAGGATTATTCTTCTTTGAACGTACTGCCGCTTTTATTCATCCACATCGCGAACAGGATCAGCAGCAGGCCGACGGTCACGATGATCGTCTTGATCTCAAACCCAAGGTTCTGCACGGTGAGCGGCAGGACCAGGATCGCGACCAGGTTCATGACCTTGATCAGCGGATTAAGCGCCGGACCGGCGGTGTCTTTGAACGGATCGCCGACGGTATCGCCGATAACCGATGCCTTGTGAGCTTCGCTTCCTTTGCCGCCATGCAAGCCCATTTCGATCACTTTCTTAGCATTGTCCCAGATCGCGCCGGAGTTGGAAAGTAGCACGGCCATGATCTGGCCGACCAGGATCGCTCCGACCAGGAAGCCCCCCAAAGCCGCGGTGCCGAAAGCGAAGGCGACGATGATCGGGGAGACGACCGCCAGGATCGCCGGGCCGATCAATTCTCTCTGCGCGGCAATGGTGACGATGTCAACGCATTTATCATATTCCGGCTTGTTTTTTCTTTGCATAATGCCGGGGATCTCGCGGAACTGCCGGCGGACTTCTTCCACGACGGTGATCGCCGCTTTACTGACCGCTCTGATCAGGAATGAAGAGAAAAGGACCGGGACCGAGCCGCCGATCAAAAGGCCGATGAAAACATCGGGTGAATTGATCTGAATGCCGGTGGCGATCAGGCCGCCTTCTTCAACGAAGGAGCGGAACAGGGCGATGGCGGCGATAACCGCGGTCGCGATGGCGAAGCCCTTGGTCAGTGCTTTGGTCGTGTTGCCGACCGCGTCAAGCTTGGAAACGATCTTTTCGGCGCGGCTTCCCTGTCCACGGTAGGTGCCCGACATTTCGAAAATACCGTTGGCGTTATCGGCGATCGGGCCGTAGGTGTCCATCGCCAGGATGAAGCCAGTGGTGGTGAGCAGGCCCAGGCCGGCCAACGCGACGCCGTAAGCCGACAGCGCGATGTTGCCGCCGAAGATCGCCATGGAGGCGAAGATCGTGGCGGCGATGGCGATGATCGCCCAGAAGGACGATTCAAGCCCGAGGCCGAAACCAGTCAGGATCGTGGTCGCGGAACCAGTCTTGGCCGAATGCGCGGTCTCTTTGACCGGCCGGTGTTCCGTGTGCGTGAAGTAGTTGGTCATGGCTTCAATGGTGATCGCCAGGATGATGCCGACCAGGGTGGCCAGCGAGAAGCGCCAGTCGGGGAGGCCGGTCTTAGGATCTTTCAGATAGAAGTAGTTGACGGTCACAAAACCGATGATCGAGGCGATCGCCGCGACATAAAAGCCGAAGTTGATCGGTTTCATCGGGTCGCCGATCTCTTCCGTGTCTTCACCACGGACCGCCCAGGTCCCGATGATCGAGGCGAAAACCCCGATCGCGCGGACGAGCAGCGGATAAACGATAAGTTTGAGGGCCATTAGCGAAGCCGCGGCACCGTAGTAAAGCTGGAATTGTTTGTCGGCCAGAGTGGCGGCGCCAAGGATGATCGCCGCGACGAGGGTAACTTCATAGCTTTCGAACACGTCCGCCGCCATACCGGCGCAGTCGCCGACGTTGTCGCCGACGTTATCGGCGATGACCGCCGCGTTACGGGCGTCGTCTTCCGGGATGTTCTGTTCGACTTTACCGACGAGGTCGGCGCCGACGTCAGCCGCTTTGGTGTAGATGCCGCCGCCGATCCTCATGAATAGGGCGACCAAACATCCACCAAAACCGAAGCCGACGAGAACTTTCATCGCGTTCTCGCGGAAGATCAGGAAGATCGCCGTCGCGCCGAGCAGGCCAAAGCCGACGGTAAACATACCGGAAACAGTCCCGGCCTGGAAGGCGACTTCCAGCGCTTTTTTAAAGCTGGTCAGCGCTGCGTTGGCGACGCGGACGTTCGCCCGGACCGCCAGGCTCATGCCGACATAACCGGCGCCGGCGGAAGCGATCGAACCGAGCAAGAAAGCGATCGCGATCCCCAGCGGGAGGGTCACGTTACCGGAGTAAACCGGCAGGTAAATAAAGAAGAGGGCGATACCAATCAGGGCAATAAATATGCCCATGACCTTAAATTGGCGGGAAAGATAGGCGCTGGAGCCGTCCTGGATCGCTTTGGCGACCTCCACCATTTCTTTGGAGCCGGCCGGCGC
>JBAZKJ010000014.1 GCA_041650855.1 Candidatus Margulisiibacteriota bacterium | reverse complement strand
CGTTTTGCCGTTTTTTGTCGCTCTCTACGGGGTGATCATGCTCCTGCGCCACGAGATCAAGGAGCTGGCGGTCCGCCTGACCGGTCTGTTCGTCATGTTCGTCGTCTTTATCTCGACCGCCCAATTTATCGACGCGGCCTATTTTACCGCGACGACCGACTATCCGATCGTTCAAGGAGCGGGCGGGGCGGTCGGGTTCTTCTTCCGTTTCGTGCTGGAAAAAACGGTTGGCTTGGCCGGCGCCTATATCTTGCTCGCGACCTTCGGATTTATCGCTTTGCTCTTGATGTTGAATCTGACTTTTCAGAGCCTGATTTCTTTTGTGCTCGGTATTTTCCATTTTGAAAGCGTTCCCCAAAAAGACGATAAAAAAGCCAAGCCGGCGGCGGTTAAAAAGCCCGTCCTGGCTCCGGCTAAAGAAAATGCCCCGGCTCCGGCGGTGACCCAGTTGCCCTTGCCGGAAGCCGAGACGGAGCCGGAGGACGAGCCTAAGCGCAAGCCGGTCCTCGAATTCCCGATGCCGAAATACGACAATGAAGTTGACGCTAAAGGTGAAGAGGAACCGGAAGGGGAGCGGAAAGAATATTCCAACTATCAGTTACCGCCGCTCGATCTCCTGGACGAGCAGAACGCCAAAGAGAAGAAACAGGCCGACAAAATGCGCGAAACGACCGAGATGCGCAAGGGATTATTGGAAGAAGCTCTGCGCAGTTT
The DNA here is from genome assembly GCA_041650855.1 of Candidatus Margulisiibacteriota bacterium. NCBI lineage: Bacteria > Bacillati > Candidatus Margulisiibacteriota > Candidatus Margulisiibacteriota bacterium. The sequence continues at coordinate 1,944 of JBAZKJ010000014.1, read as the reverse complement.
CGGGGTCGGCGCGCACGTCGTTTCGATCTTCCAGGGGCCGTCGGTCACCCGTTATGAATTGCAGCCTGAACCAGGCGTCAAGGTCAGCCGGATCGCTAATCTGGCCGACGATATCGCTTTGAACCTGGCCGCTTCGGGGGTCCGCATCGAAGCGCCGGTCCCGGGGAAATCAGTGGTCGGGATCGAGGTCCCGAATGCCATGACTACGACGGTCCGGATGAAGGAGATCGCCAAGCAGCCGGAATTCCGGAAAAATTCCTCCAAGCTTTACATTACCATCGGCAAAGATCTGGCCGGTGCCCCGGTCTACGGCGACCTGGGGAAGATGCCTCACTTGCTGATCGCTGGTACGACCGGGTCGGGGAAGAGCGTCTTTGTAAATTCACTGATCATGAGCATTCTCCTGCGCGCCCGGCCCGATGAGGTCAAGATGTTGATGATCGATCCGAAAATGGTGGAACTCTCGATCTATGACGGGATCGCCCACTTGCTGGCGCCGGTCGTGACCGATGTCCGCAAGGCTTCAGCGACCTTAAAAACCTGGGTCCTGTGGGAGATGGAGCGGCGCTATAAACTGTTCCACGACCTTGGGGCCAGGAATTTGCAAGCATACAACAATAAGATGGATAAAGACGAGCGTCTGCCTTATATTGTCGTGATCATCGACGAGCTGGCCGACCTGATGATGGTCGCCGCTAATGAGGTCGAGGCCTCGATCTGCCGGATCGCCCAAATGGCGCGCGCCACCGGCATTCACCTGGTCGTTGCCACTCAACGCCCCTCGGTCGATGTTATTACCGGCTTGATCAAAGCGAACATTCCGTCACGCGTCGCTTTCGCCGTCGCGACCCAGATCGATTCCCGGGTTATCCTCGACTCGGCCGGGGCGGAAAAACTCCTTGGTCGCGGCGACATGCTTTATAATCCGATCGGGGCGATGAAGCCGATGCGCGTGCAGGGTTGTTTCCTGACCGACAAAGAGACCGAACGGGTCCTGGAATTCATTAAAAAGCAGGCTGATCCGGATTACCTAAAGGAGATCACCGAAATAACCCCGCTGGAAGGGGAAAAGAAAGAAGGGGAGGCTGGCGCCAATGGCGGCCGGGACGCGATGTTTGGTGAAGTCGCTAAATTGATCGTTGAAACCCAGGTCGCTTCGACCTCTTACGTCCAGCGAAAATTCCGGATCGGTTATAACCGGGCCGCCCGGCTGATCGATGAACTTCAGGCGGCCGGGATCGTCAGCGCGCCGGAAGGGGATGGCAAAGGGCGGCGGGTCTTAGCTTCCAGAGAGACCCTGGCCGGTATGGGTATTCAGTGAAAAGTCTTGGCCTCTGCTTGGTCCTTTGCCTTGTCCTTTGCCTGCCGGTGAATTCCCTCCAATATCCTAAACGGATCGTTTCCTGCACTCCCGCTCTGACCGAGATCATTTTTGCCCTCAAGCTGGAGATGGAGGTTGTCGGCGTGACCAATAACTGCGATTACCCGGCGCTGGCCAGGTTTAAGGAAAAGATCGGCGGTTACACGATCAGCCTGGAAAAGGTCGCCTCGCTGACGCCCGATGTCGTCTTTATGCAGGAAGACGCCCAGAAAGGGGAGATCAAGAAGCTGGTTGATTATGGCCTGCCGGTTTTCTCGCTTAATTTACGGACCGCGCCGGAGGTCTTAGCCGGGATCGACGAGATCGGAAAAGTGACCGGCCAGACCCGGGAAGCGGCCGCGATCCTCACTAAAATGCGACAGGAGATCTCCGTGGCCAAGCAGCGAAAAAGATCCGGCCGGCCTCTTAAGGTTATAATGATCGTCGGTTATGATCCGTTGATCGTTGTTGGCGGTAATAACTTTATCAATGACTACTTGCTTTGGGCTGGAGCGGAAAATATTGCCGGCCAGAGCAAGTCCGCTTACCCCCAATTTAGCTTTGAGAAGCTGGTCCAGACCGAT
>JBAZKJ010000013.1 GCA_041650855.1 Candidatus Margulisiibacteriota bacterium | reverse complement strand
GCACGGATCCGCTTCGGCTCCAGGCGCTGATCGCCCATCGCACGCGGCCGTCGCTCTCGGCGCGCGTCGAAATCGTCCGGCTGGGCGACCGGGACGTGGTCGCGGTCGAGGTGCCGGCGGCGCGCTCCCCCGTCGGGACGAGCGATGGCAAATACCTCAGGCGTGCCCTCGGCGGCGACGGCAAGCCCGCCTGTCTGCCGCTGCACTTTCACGAGATGCAGGGGCTGCAGGCCGATCGCGGCCGGCTCGACTACTCCGCGCTCGTGGTCCCCGACGCGCGCTGGGACGACCTCGATCCCCTCGAGTTCGAACGCTTCCGGCGCTTCATCCGCGAGAGCCAAGGGCGCGGCGACGCGAGTCTGGTGGACCTGCCCGATGTAGAGCTTGCCAAGGCCCTGGGGGCGATTCAGGGGAACCATGCGGTATCGTCCGTTTACGCTCTGGGACTCCTGCTCTTTGGCCGCGAGGAGAGCCTGCGTCGCCTGCTCCCCGTCCACGAGGTCGCGTTCCAGGTGTTGAGCGGACTCGAAGTCCGAGTCAACGATTTTTTCCACTGGCCGCTCCTGCGCGTGATGAACGAATTGCTCGCCCGCTTCCGCGCCAACAACCGGGAGGAGGAGCTGCTCGTCGGCATGCTGCGCGTCGGCGTGCCGGACTACCCGCCCGCAGCCTTTCGCGAAGGCGTGGCCAACGCGCTCATCCATCGCGACTACACGCGGCTCGGCGCCGTCCACGTGCAATGGCATGACGACCGCATAGAGATTTCCAATCCCGGCGGTTTTCCTGAAGGCGTACGGCTGGACAACTTGCTCGTCACCCAGCCGCGGCCGCGCAATCCGCTCTTGGCTGACGCCTTCAAGCGCGCCGGCGTCGTCGAGCGCACGGCGCGCGGCATCGACACCATCTTCTTCGAGCAGCTCCGCAACGGCCGACCTGCGCCAAGTTACGCACGTAGCAACGAGACCGGGGTGGTGCTCGTGCTCCCGGGTGGCAAGGCTAACCTCGCCTTTGCGCGACTCGTGGCGGAAGAAAGCCAGGCGCAGCGCTCGCTCGGGCTTGACGATCTGCTCCTGCTGAACCACCTGTGGATCGACCGCCGCCTCACGACCGAAGAAGCCGCCCGGCTGATCCAGAAGCCGGAAGCCGAGGCGCGCGGCCACCTGCAGCGCCTGGTCGAGGCGGGGCTTGTCGAGGCACGCGGCGAACGCAAGGGGCGGAGCTGGCATCTTGCTGCGGCGACCTACCGGCGGCTCGGTGAGAAGGCTGCGTATGTGCACCAGCGCGGATTCGAGCCGATGCAGCAGGAGCAGATGGTGCTGCAGTACGTGCGGACCAACGGCAGGATCACCCGGCGCGAGGCCGCCGAACTGTGCCGGCTCTCTCCCGACCAGGCGAAGAGGCTGCTCTCGCACATCGTCGAGCAAGGCACCCTGCGGGCCCACGGCGAGCGCAAGGGCAGGTATTACGATGCGCCGCCCATTAATATGGGCGCGCCCAAATCTACGCCCATAAAGCCCACAAGACCGTCGAGGCGAGGCCAGAAGTGATCCCCAAGGACTGCAAGCGGCTCGCGGAGGTGGACTTCCCCGATCGCCGAGGTGTCGCGGCGGGTGGGGCGGGAGAGGGGAATGCAACGGGTCAAGGCCTGGTACCGGCCGCGATCTGGAGAAAGTGAATATCAAATCGTGGAATTTCGCGGAGTTAGCGCACGGAAGGAGTCCGGTACCTTTTCTTGCCAGTACTCCGGAGTGCCAGAGCCCATCTACCAGGGCTTCAGTTGGGCTGCCCCCCAAGGGTTATATTTCCGCGGCTGCATTGATGGTCGGTGTCCCGACAGGCTGGTGAGGTAAAGGACATGATAGTCAAGGCCATTCACATCAAGAACTTCCGCTCGATCCTCGACGAGCGGATCGACTGCGACAACCTGACAGTCCTCGTCGGGCGCAACGGTACGGGCAAGTCGTCCTTCCTGAGAGCGATGGAGATGTTCTACGGCCCGAAGGCGACTGTCTCCGCAGAAGATTTCTATGCCGAGGACACGAGCAAGGAAATCGAAATCGCCGTGACGTTCACCGACTTCGGCACCGAGGAGAAGTCCCTGTTTGCGCCGTATCTTGAAGGTAACGACCTCACCGTGGTCAGGATCTTCACCCTATCAGGCAAGAAGTCCGGCACCTATCACGGAATGCGGCTTCAAAATGTGGATTTCACCCCTATCCGCGATGCCGGTGGCAAGCGCGACATTCTCGCCAAATACAAGGAGCTGCGGGAGCAAGGCACGTACTCCACGCTTCCTGTTGTCAAGAATGCCGACGACGCACTTGAAGCCATGAAGCAATGGGAGACGGCAACCCCTGGCAGTTGTAACAAGCAACGCGACGATGGACAGTTCTTCGGCTTCACGGAAGTCGGTAACGGCTACCTCGGTCGCCACACGCGGTTTATCCACATTCCTGCCGTTCGGGACGCATCGGACGATGCTACCGAGGGTAGGGGGTCATGCGTCACCGAAATCATGGACCTTGTGGTGCGACGGACGCTCGCCAGCCGGAAGGACTTTGTGGCGCTGAAGGACGACACACAGAAGAAATACCGCGAGATCATGGACCCCGCGAAACTCACGGAGCTTTCCGGGCTTCAGGCACAGTTGTCCGACACCCTGCG
>JBAZKJ010000012.1 GCA_041650855.1 Candidatus Margulisiibacteriota bacterium | reverse complement strand
CCCGGGTTTTGTCCGATTCTCTTTTTCTGGTCTTGGCCAAAGCTCTCTCTTTTGACCCGGAGCGGGCTTTCCCGGATTTTCTCTCCTTTAAACAAGCGTTAGAGAGCGCCCTTTACGCTCAACCGGCCGGAGAAAGAAAATCTATCGCCATCAACCAGGTTACAGACGATAAAACAGTCATGGGGAAGGCCCCGGCCAGTCAGACGCCAGTCTCCGTTGGCCAAAGCATCCTCCAAGACCCCTTCCCATCCAGCGCCCGTCAGGCGACCCCACCGCCGCCGCCTGCGCCGGTTGCCGTTACGGTCCCAGTAACGGTCAAAGAAGCGCTGACCATCATCAATCAGCTCAACCAGGAAGTTTCGGAAAAAGCGGCCGAAGGCCTACGCTTAAGCGAAGAGCGGATCGACGAGATCAACGAACAACTCATCGCGATCGTCGACAAATACGGCGACAACCAGGTCGTGCAAAGGGTCATGAGCCCGCTGGCTTTGATGATGGGCGATATGTCCGAAGGGAAATAAGATGGCTAAACCGATCACTGAAATTCATTTAAGAAATATCTTGGACCGGACCGTCCGGAACGCCCGCAGTCAGGCGACGCTCGACAACGTCCGCCGCAACATCTTAACGCCGATCATCGACAACAAGATCAGCGTCTCTCCGGAAACGACTAAGCTCGCCCTGCAAGCGCAGTTCAGGATCAATCTTGGCCGAAAAAAACTCCCAGCCATTCTTGACCGGACCAAGGCAGCGCCCCAGGCTGATCTTTTAATCGAACCCTCCAGCATTAATAGCGTCACCACCGATCTTGATTTCCTGCTTGACCCGACAACTAAACCCGAAGATCGGGCGTATATTTTAATGGCCGCGCTCGACAAAAGCGACGGCTCAAGAGAACTGGCGATTGACGCGTTGGCGAACAGAGAGATCCCTCTAAATGATCTGGAAGGGTCACAACTCCTTGATCTTTATCTTAAGCTCCGGACCGGAGGCATCCTCTCCAATGAGGTCGACCTCGCCTCGGAGGTTGTTTTTGCCGAGCTGGAGAACCATCCCGACCAATTGACCAGACTGGTCGCTGAAATGACCCGCAAAAAGATCCCGATCCATCAAAGCGGGGTCAATTACCTCCGCGCCTTCGCCGGCGATCCCTCAACCGACAACCGGGTCCGCGACGGGGTCCTTCAGTACTTGCAATCGGTCCCGCCGGCCATGCCGGTCCTGACCCCGCCGCCACCGCTGACCGGCCCAGTGCGGCTCCCCGCCCCCGCCCTCGACAATTCCGTCTTTTCCGGCGGGAGTTCATCCTTCATCGATGGCTTCAATTATTTCAACTTGGGCGGCCTGGGCGCGATCTCCGACATCGGTTGCCGCAAAGAGCAACAGGACGCGGTCCTGTTGGCGATCAAGAACGGCCGGATCCTGGCCCTTGCCGCCGACGGCATGGGCGGACACAACTCCGGGGATATCGCTTCTTCACTGGCGGTTAAAGTCAATGATAAGTTATTCATGGAAGCCAACGATTACACCCTGCAACATGGCGTCCTTGAAGCCGACCAAGCGATTAAAAAAGAGGCCGCGGCCGATCCGGTAAATAATGCCGGCATGGGGACGACCCTTTCCGCGATCCTTTTTGAAGGGCGCCGCTATGCCACCCAGGTTATTGGCGACACCCGGATCTACCGCTTGAGAAATGGGGAACTCTCACTCCTTTCTCTGGATGAAAGCTATATGGCGATGACTAATCAGCTCGACCTGACCGATAAAAAAGACAAATTGACCCTCCCGATGGAAGAGCACTCCTCCGCTCAATACCATAATGGGGTCAATGAATTAAAAGGGAAGAACACGATCATTAACGCCCTGGGAATTGCCGGCAAACAACCCAGTCTGCGCCAAGCCGGACAAGGGGAAGTTCGGGCCGGAGACCTTTACCTGATCACAACCGACGGATTCCACGGTTTCATCTCTTTTGAAGAACTGAAACAGCTCGTCGACAATACCATAAGCCAAGACGCCGCGGCTATCAGTCTGGCGTTGCATAACCAAGCGGTCGCCAACATGAGAACGCAGGAAGCCGCGAAAGCCCAGGAAAAGGGACGAGAACCCAGGGCCATCGGCTTCGGCGATAACGTCAGCGTCGTGGCCGTCAAGATCGACGAGGATGTCCTGGCCTATCTTGATACTTACGCGCCGGCGGCCGACCAGCGGCATACCGTCGTCTACAACTCCACCCCCCCGGCCCCCGAGACAAAGCCGTCAAAGCCGGCCGCTCCGGCGCCTCAACCGGAAATTGAAGTAACAATCGAGCCCGAAGAACCGACCACCGTCCGGCAAATCCCGGCCCAAACATTGCCGTCGGTTGAAATCCACGATTTCCCGCCAGCTCCGGGTAATCCGTTCTTATCGGCCAGTAATCCATTTGATCCGTTCACGCCGGATCCATCCCGGACCGCGAATACGGTCGTCAATCAGCCGAAACCAGCGGCCGCGACGCAACCGGCGCCTTGGTACGCCAGGCTGGCGGAAAAGGTCTTCTCTTTCTTTGGCGGCCGCCGGCAAGAAATAGAACAGCTCAAAGCCAGACTGGCCCAGCAAGAACAAGCGGCAACCGCTAAGATCGAAGCGGAAGGAATGGCCAGAGTCTTGGCCGAACACAAATACAATACCCTGGTTAACCGGACGGTTAACATCGCCGGCAAACTGAAGGCGGGCGAATCGATCGGCCACGACGAAGCGCTTGAACTGCTCTTCAGTTTTCAAAAA
>JBAZKJ010000011.1 GCA_041650855.1 Candidatus Margulisiibacteriota bacterium | reverse complement strand
AGATCGCGGCTAGCGACCCGCAACGGGTCAAATATTTAGCGTTTGAAAACCTGCCGATCGAACAGGTCCAGGCAAAGATAAGGAGAATCGTTGATGAAAAGTTCGGAAATTAGGGAAAAATACCTGCGGTTCTTTGAAAGCCGGGGACACCACATCCTCCCGGGTTCCTCGCTGGTCCCGGCCGATCCGACGGTCTTGCTGACCCTGGCCGGCATGCTTCAGTTCAAGCCGATCTTTCTCGGCCATGAAAAATCAAAATATCCGCGAGCGACCACGGTCCAGAAATGCATCCGGACCCTCGATATTGAACGGGTCGGGAAAACCCCTCGTCATCACACTTTTTTTGAAATGCTCGGTAATTTCTCGTTCGGCGATTATTTCAAGAAAGAAGCGATCCAGTTCGCCTGGGAACTGCTGACCAAGGAATTTAAGATCCCGGTCACGAAATTGCGGATCGCGATCTTCGAAAAGGACGACGAAGCGTTCGAGATCTGGCGCAATGGCATCGGCTTGCCGGAATCGATCATCCACCGTCTTGGTGAAGACAATAATTTCTGGGCGGCCGGACCGACCGGTCCTTGCGGCCCCTGTTCCGAGATCTATTACGATCTGGGCCCGGATAAAGGTTGCGGCAAGGATGATTGCGCTCCCGGCTGTGACTGTGACCGCTTTCTCGAGATCTGGAACCTGGTCTTCATCCAATATAATCGGAACGAAAAAGGGGAGTTGATCCCGCTCAAGAGCCGGGGGATCGATACCGGCATGGGGTTGGAGCGGATCGCTTCGGTCCTTCAGGGGACGGACGACAACTTTGAGACCGATCTTTTCGTCCCGCTGATCAAACTGGTCGAAAGCCTGGCCACTAATTCGGCCGCTTCGCCCAGCTCCAAGCGGATCATTGCCGACCATGCCCGGGCGGTCACTAACCTGATCGCCGACGGCGTTTATCCGTCCAATGTCGGTCGGGGTTATATCCTCCGCCGTTTGATCCGCCGGGCGGTCAGTCACGGCAAGCGGATCGGGATCGAACGCTCTTTCCTGACCGGACTGGCCAAAGAAGTGATCGCCGGCCTGGGGGAGATCTATCCGGTCCTCAAAGAAAAAGAAGCCACGATCATGGAGATAATAAAGGAAGAAGAAAACAACTTTTTCGCGACTTTAAGCTCCGGTCTTAAATGGTTTGAGGAGTTGATCGGCAAACTACCGGCCGGAGGACAACTGGCCGGAGCGGACGCTTTCAAACTGCACGACACGTACGGGTTTCCGATCGACCTGACGGTCGAGCTGGCGGCGGAGAAAAAACTGACCGTTGATCTGGCCGGTTTCGAAAAGGAGATGAACGCCCAGCGGGAACGGGCCAGGAAAAGCGGCCTGGGGCGCGACAAGAAGGTTGACCTTAATTCACTCGATCTTAGCCACCTGAAGCCGACCCAGTTCGTCGGCTACGAGAAGAACGAAGAAGAGAGCAAAGTCGTGGCGGTTTTTCCGGACCAGAAACTGGTCGTCCTGGAAAAAACGCCTTTTTACGGCGAAAGCGGCGGACAGGTCGGCGATTCCGGCGTCCTTGTTTTTGACGGCAAGGAGTTGCTGGTCCTGGGAACGATCGTCACCCCGCAAAAGATCATTCTCCACCGGGTCGAAGAGCTGAAAGGCCTGAAAGAACACGTCAAGGTCAAAGCGCGGATCGACCTTGCCAAACGGCTGGCGACCGCGGCTCATCACACCGCCACCCATTTGCTGCATCAGGCGCTGCGTGAGGTCCTGGGGGAACACGTTAAACAGGCCGGTTCCTATGTCGGGCCGGACAAGCTCCGCTTTGATTTTTCTCACTTTAAAGCGCTGACCGATGAAGAATCGATGAAAGTCGAACAGCTCGTCAACCAGAAGATCAGGGAAAAGATCAAAGTTGAAATATTGAAAAAGAACTATAAAGACGCGGTCGCCCTGGGGGCGATGGCGTTGTTCGGCGAGAAATACGGCGATGAGGTCCGCGTTCTCAAAATCGGCAATTACAGTCTGGAACTTTGCGGCGGGACCCATGTCTGCTCGACGGGCGAGATCCTTTTCTTTAAGATCGTTTCCGAAGGGGCGCTTGGCGCCGGGGTCCGCCGGATCGAAGCGGTCGCCGGCCAAATGGCTAAGTTTTATATCGTTTCTAAAGCGAAAGCGATGTACAGCGAAGTTGACGCGCTGGCCGATAAATACCGGGCGCTGCAGAGGAAGAAGGGCCTTTTGGAATGCCATGAGGAGCTGGAGGCGAATATTTTCGAGATCGAAACGACTGAACTGGAACGGCTGGAAAAAGCGGTCGAAGCCCAGGATTTAAAACTTGTCGACCAATTCCTTTATCATCTGGCCGGACGGGTCGACTGGATCAAGGAACGGATCCTCAAGATCGAAAAAGAGATCAAGGTCATGGAAGAACAAAAAGCCGCCCAAGAAGCGTATGCGCTGGCCGCGGCCGCCGTTGAGATCAAGGGGCGCAAGGTAATCCTTAAGGAATTCCAGGATTATTCCATGGATACCCTTCGCGTCTTCGCCGATTCAATTCAGAACACGCTAAAATCGGCGGTTATCTTGCTTGCTTCGGCGAACAACGGCAAGCTGATCTACCTGATCACCGTTTCGCCCGACTTGGTCGGCCAGGGGTTGTCCGCCAAAAAGATCGCCGAGCTTTTTGCCTCGATAGTTGGCGGAAAAGGGGGCGGCAGGGAGGATAAAGCGGAAGGCGGGGGAAAAGAGGCCGGTAAAATCACCGAGGCAATAGCCAAAGTCAGCGAGCTTCTCGCTTCATGAACCGGATAATGGCCTTTGATTTCGGC
>JBAZKJ010000010.1 GCA_041650855.1 Candidatus Margulisiibacteriota bacterium | reverse complement strand
ATTGAACGTGATGAACGCGGCGGTGAATAATACGGTCTTGTCCTATACCCCGACCGGCATGGCCTGGAGCGCTCAAGGGGCGGGCGGTGATATGCTGAAATCGGTTTACGATGTCGCGAACAACGGCCGGGTCGACTATGTCGATAATTTAACGATCGGCCAGGTGACTTCCGGGGCGATCGCCGTGAACGCGATTACAGCCGGTAATTTAGGCACTAACGTCATTACTGCCGGCGCGATCTCAACTGGGGCGGTAACGTCCGGAGCGATCGCCATTAATTCGATTTTGGCGAGTAATTTGGGGACTAACGTCATAACGGCGGCGGCGATCTCGACCGGGGCGGTTACGGCTGGGGCGATCGCCGGCAACGCGGTCGTAACAAGCATCACTTCCCAGGGATCGGGGGCCCTACTTCGGGATAACGTTACTTTTGTCGGCGGGACCGGGATAACGCTCGGTCAAGCTGGACAGACGATCACGGTTAACGCGAGTGGTGGGGGTGGGGATATGTACAAGTCGACTTACGACGTTGGGAACAACGGTAAAGTTGATTATGTCGATAATTTGACGATCGGGCAGGTCACAACCGGCGCGATCGCGGCCAACACCATTGTCGCTTCCAGTTTGGCAACCGGCGCGGTTACGGCGGGAGCCATTGCCGGCAACGCGGTGATCACGGCGGGCGTGACCGATAACGCGATCACGGAACCGAAACTTAGCCTGATGAATAATCCAACCAATAATTATCTTTTGACCTACACGGCGACCGGCATGGCCTGGGGATCGCCGGGTGGGACCGGGACCGTGACGCAGGTTAATACCGGGAGCGGGTTGACCGGCGGACCGATCAATACGACGGGTACGGTGTCGATCGCGGCCGGCGGGATCAACGCGACCCATTTTGGGACCGGGGTGGTTACGGCTGGCGCGTTGGCCAATACGGCGGTTACTCCGGGAACGTACACCAACTCCAACATTACCGTTGACCAGCAAGGCCGCTTGACCGCGGCCGCGACCGGCGGCGCGGGAATGGTTACGGGGAGCGGCGTCGTCAATAAAGTTGCCTTTTGGACCGACGCGACATCATTGGGTGCGAACAGCAATTTCCACTGGGATAATACGAACGGTGGCTTGGCGATCGGTTCGACCGGTCTTCTTAATACGGACCGTCTTTATGTAACAACTGGCAACACCACCAATGGTTACGCGGCGGTGCGGATCGCGCATGGTGGAGCGGCGGCCGGCGGAAACAACTATGGAGTATACGTTACCAAAAGCGGGGCTTCATTGAATAATTACGGCGGCTATTTTGAGGCCGCGGGAGCGACTACCAACTATGGTGCCTATGGCTATGGTGCTGATTATGGTTTGTATGGAACTTCACCTTCTGGTATCGGCGTGGGGGCGGATGGTTCGTCTACCGGGGTCTGGGGTTCCGGAGGTTACACCGGGGTTTACGGGCGATCGGCCCTTACCGGGGTGGGTGGAGAAACCCTTGATGGCCATTTCATTGGTTACTTGGGGACAAAGTTTTATTTAGCGGGGGTCTATGGCGAGACGATCTCGACCAGCGAAGCGATCCATGGAAAGGCGAACAACGCCAATTCTACGGCTATCTTTGCCGAGCAAGCGAATGCCGGCGGCTACGCGGTCAGATCAACCGGCGGTAAAAACTATTTTCAGGGCAATACCGGAATTGGGACCTCTAATCCGCAGGCGTTGCTCCATGTCCAGGGGAATTTAAAAGTGACCGGGACGATCGAAGGGGCCAGCCCGGTGAAGATCAAGGACCAGCTTGATATCAACGGCGGGGTGAAGGTCGGCAGTAATATTTATGGGGCGCAGACCGGATTGATCGAATTTGATGGCGCTAATTTCCGCGGTTACAATGGCGCGTCCTGGGTTAATTTCGGGGCTGGATCTTTGCCCGATCTTTCCGGCTACGTTCAACTTGGTCCGACGACCGGTCAGACGACGACGGCGGCTTACGCTATCCAGGTTAAAACCACCAATGCCAGCGGGGTGGGTATTTCCGGGGAAACAACGGCCAGCTCCGGATATGGAATGTATGGCGCGAATAGCTCTACCACCGGCGGGACCGGCGGTTATTTTAAGGGTGGGACCAGACCGGCGATCGGCCGATTCTCTATTGGGGCTCTTGGGATAACCTCGACCGGTAATTATTACGGGGAACTGGGCCGGGAAGCGCCGACGACGATGGATAACTCCACCGATAGCGGCGTTTATGGTTATACCTCGACCTCAACTGGCCATGGGGTTTATGGTTTAGCTGACGCGACAACCGGCGCGGGGAACAACGGCGGTTATTTTGAGGCGGATGGCGATACCGGGACCGGTGTTTACGGTTATGGGAAGAGTTCGGCCGGCGGAAAAAACTTTGGTGTTTACGGGCGGACCGACAGCGGCAGTGGTTACGGGGTTTATGGTTCCGCTACCAGTGATGGTTTTGGCGTTTACGGTTATGTTAACGCTATGGCGATGAACAGTATCGCGTTATGCGGCGAAACTGCCGGACCGGATGGCTACGCTTTGGTGACCAGAAACGGGCCTGTTTCTTTCGAAACAGCTTCGCTCGATATTAATACGGTGCATTACATTTGGCCAAGCGCCAATCCGGGCTCTTCAACTGTTTTGACCAATGATGGAGCCGGGGCTCTTTCCTGGGAGCCGAGTGGCGGAGTTGATCTCTCCGGCTACGTCAAACTTGGCCCGACGACCGCTCAAACGACAACGGCCGCTTACGCGGTTAGGGTGAAGACGACCAACGCTTCCGGGGTTGGGATTTCCGGTGAAGCGACGACGAACGGCGCGGTTGGGGTCTATGGATTGTCGTCATACAACAATGTCAGCGGTTCGGGAAATACCGGATATGGTGTTTATGGCATGGCCAACAGTTATGGCGGGCACGGTGTCCATGGCGTGGCTTTAGCCGGAGATGGGGCCGACAATATTGGTGTTTACGGTTACGCGAATGGCAATCAGGGCTGGGGGGTAGTCGGGAAATCAATTAATGGGCCGAGTGGCG
>JBAZKJ010000009.1 GCA_041650855.1 Candidatus Margulisiibacteriota bacterium | reverse complement strand
GTTTTGCAAGACCATCCCGGCCTTAAAAACATTATTTGGAACATAGTGCAGGGCCAGATCGACTTCGTTGCCGTTCGCGTTCCCGCCGGTGATCCCGGGACCGGTCATGTTGGCGAAATAAAACTTCAGCGTCGCCCCGGCGGCAACGTTATCCAAAACTTTCCAGTTCATAAACCCTTTAAGCGGCGCCCCCCAGGACAAGAGCAAAGTTTTGCTGCCGTAAGAGAAGCTGGTCCCCTCCGAAGTCGACGGGACGTAACGGACCCCGTCCTGAACTTCGGTCGTAACCCCGGGACCGGTAAAGGCGATGCTACTGCTGACTAGGCCGAGGCCGAAAGTGCCATACTTGGTCGGATACGCGCCGCCAAAGTTCAAATAGTCATATTCATTAATGAATTTACCGGCCATGGTGGTCAATTGCCAATTGGAAAGATACGCTAAGGACGCGGGATTGCTGAAGATCCCGAGGAGATCGTCGGCTACGCCGGCATAGGCCTTTCCCATGCCCAGGGTCCGGGCGCCGACACCGATATAGGTTGGGTCGTTAGAAACCGCGATCTGAGCCGCAACCGTCGAAGAAAACAGAAACAACGCGGCTATGACGCAAAAAAAAGCTCTAATTAATCTCATTTCCTGCTCCCTTCAATTTATTCCAAATTTTAACCTATTGAAACGGAATATGCCACCGGTTTAATTGTAAACAACCAAGTAAGCTTTCCCGATCGGGTTATAATCGCCGATCACCCTGATCACGTAGATCCCGTTCGCCAAGCCGGTGCCGGTGTCGTCGCGAACCGCTTCGATCCTGACCTGGTTGAAGCCAGCTTTACCGCCGTTGGTCCCCGGCAGATAGAGCCGGGTAATGACCTGGTGCCCGCTCCCGCTGATCAGGTAGATCGAGACTTGAGCATCCTTGGTCAGGTTATAAGCCAGGCCGAATTCTTTATCGACTGAAGAAGAGAACGGCATCGGGAAGACGGTGACTTTCCCGCCGACCACCCCGACCGAACCGCTGGTCGCGACCCGCAGGTTGTCGATCGTCTTCTTGGCGTAATTGTCGGACATGTCCTTGGCTTCGACCAGGAGCGAATGGGTCGCGAGCGATTCGTCGTCGAGATCGATCGGCGATTCGGCCGACAGCTTCAAGGCTTTGACCGACGACTGGATCACTTCGGTCGGCAGGACCGTATTGTTCAAGACGACCTTGCGGAAGCTCTGGTCGACCGAAACGTTGTCGGTGATCAGGATCTCGAACTTCGGCTTTTTGCTGATATAATCGCCGCTCTCGAGCGTTACTCCGGACATCGAAACAAAGATCTTGGGAGATTCCTTGTCGATCTTGACGAACGCGATCGGGGCTTCCATTTGCGGCTCACCCAGCGTGAAGGTCCCGCTAAGGGCTGATCCAGTGTTCCCGGCCAGATCGATCGCGTCGACTTTGATCACGGCATTGGTCGAATAGATCGACGGCAAGGTCCAGTTATAGGTCCCGCTATTGGCGATAGCGCTGACGATCACCGTCCAGTTGGCGCCGCCGTTCAAAGACAAGGAAATGGTGATCGGGGTTGGGCCAAACCCGCCCACATCGGTCGCCGAGTATTGAACAGTGTAAGCGGTCCCGCTGACCAACTCACCCGCCGTCGGCGCGATGACCGAGACCGCCGGCAGACTGGTATCGACGGTGAAGGTCCAGGTCGCCGAGCTCGCGCCCCAGTTGCCGGCATTGTCGCGCGCCCTGACCTGCCAGGTGTGAGCGGCGTCGGACAAGGCTCCGGTCACGGCATAATTGGTGACCGCTCCCAGGGTCGCGACGATTGAGCCGTCAATCTTCACTTCGTAATTAGCGATCCCGCTGGTCGCGTCAATCGCCGCGTTCCAGATCAGGGTCGGCAGATTGTTATTAATGTAAGCGTTATTCGCCGGGGTCACCAGGTTCGGCGCCGTCGGTGGAGTGGTATCAAGATTAATACTGTCGTTGCCGGAAGCTGATTCATTGGAAGCAACATCGCGCACTTTAACGTAGATGGTCCGGAGACCGTCGCCGGCAGTCATGGTGTAAAGGCGTGACGCTTCATAAGTAACCCAGCCGGTATCGTTGCCGCTGCCGTCAAACAAATTGTTGCTCGAAATCCTCAGCCAGGAGATGTCGGGCTCGGTCACGGTCGTTTCTACGGTGATCGTCTGGTCCTTGGTAAAGATGGAGCTGCCGCTGATCCGGTCTTTAAGCAGGACGGTCGGCGCGGTGGGCCCGAAATTAACGATGATCTGCGCGGTCCTGACCAAACTTTCGTTGGAAGCGGCATCCCGAACCTGGTAGTAAGCGTCGCGAGTCCCCTCACCGGCCGCCAGGGTAAAGTCGTACTTGGGATTGTAAGCGATCCAGCCGGTCGCCCCTTGGGTGAATCCGGCGTCGCGGGCGATCCGCATCGAGACCGCGTCGGCACTGACCCCGAACGCTTCCAGGGAGACCAGCGAAGCCAAGGAATAAAGCGGACTACCGGTTATCCGGTCAAACAAGGTTATGTGATCGACTTCCGGCGAAATGGTATCGATAATAATGCCGTCATTAACGACATTGCTCTCATTTGAAGAGAGGTCGCGAACCTTGTAGTAAACAGTCCTCGCCCCCTCACCCGCGGTCAAAGTGTATTCGGTTGTCGCTGTGTAGCTAATCCAACCGGTCGAGTTCTGGGTAAAGCCGCTGTCCTGAGCAATGACCATCGAAACAGCGTCGGCGCTAACGCCAAAGGCTTCCAGCGTGATGGTCAGTTCGCTGGAATAGGATAAACTCCCGGTCGTCCGGTCTTTCAACAGAATGCTACCGACCAACGGAGATGCGGTATCAACCAAGATATTATCGTTAACGATATTGCTATTGTTCAAAGCGGCGTCGCGAACTTGGTAGTACGCAGTCCGCAAACCATCGCCAGCCGTAAAGGTGTATTCGGTTGTCGCCTGGAAAGTTAGCCAACCGGTCGAGTTCTGGGTAAAGCTCGCGTCTTGCGCAATCCGCATCGAGACCACGTCAGCGCTGACATTGGAAGCTTCGATCGTCACGGTTAACTGATTGGTCCGAACGGTACTGCCGGTTACCCTGTCTCTCAACAAGATGCTGTCAACAGTCGGTGACGCGGTATCTACCAGGATACTGTCATTAACAATGTTGCTGTTATTCAAGGCGGCGTCGCGGACCTGGTAGTACGCGGTCCGGGTACCGTCACCGGCGGTAAAGGTGTATTCGGTCGTCGCCGTAAAGCTAATCCAACCGGTCGAATTCTGGGTAAAGCTCGCGTCTTGCGCGATCCGCATCGAGACCGCGTCAGCACTGACATTGGAGGCTTCGATGGTTACCGTCAACTGATTGGTCACGGTTGTGCTGCCAGTCGTCCGGTCTCTCAACAAGATGCTGTCAACCGTCGGCGAAGCGGTATCCACCAGAATACTATCGTTAACAACATTACTTTCGTTGGAAGCCAGATCACGGACCTGGTAGTACGCGGTCCGGTTTCCGTCACCAGCCGTAAAGGTGTATTCGGTCGTCGCCGTAAAGCTAATCCAACCGGTCGAATTCTGGGTAAAGCTCGCGTCTTGCGCAATCCGCATCGAGACCGCGTCGGCGCTGACATTGGTAGCTTCGATCGTCACGGTTAACTGATTGGTCCGAACGGTACTGCCGGTCACTCTGTCTCTCAACAGGATACTATCAACCATCGGTGAAGCAGTATCAACCAAGATATTATCGTTAACAATATTGCTTTCATTGTAAGCGGCGTCACGAACCTGTAAGTAAGCGGTCCGGTTTCCGTCACCGGCGGTAAAGGTATATTCGGTTGTCGCTGTGTAGCTAATCCAACCGGTCGAGTTCTGGGTGAAGCTCGCGTCTTGCGCGATCCGCATCGAGACCGCGTCAGCACTAACCCCTAACGCTTCCAGCGTTACGGTCAATTGGTTGGTAAAGGCCGTACTACCGGTCACTCGGTCTTTCAGGAGAAGACTATCAACTGTCGGTGAAGCAGTATCAACCAAGATATTGTCATTAACGATATTGCTATTGTTAAAGGCGGCGTCGCGGACCTGGTAGTACGCGGTCCGGTTTCCGTCACCGGCGG
>JBAZKJ010000008.1 GCA_041650855.1 Candidatus Margulisiibacteriota bacterium | reverse complement strand
TCATCATGGGACTGCAAACCGGTCGGCTCAAGGAACGGGAAAATCAAGCTCTGGCGCGCGAACGCGAAACCGAGTTGTTGTACCAATTCAGCGCCCAACTGGTTTCGGAAATGAACGCGGTCGAACTGGCCAGGGTCTTAGCCGAAAAGATCGCCTCAAAGGTTAACGCCATAAGCTTGTTGCTTTTTCTCCCCGATGATAACGGCAAATTAAGCGTGATCGGCGCCCCCGCCTCGCTTGGCCAAAAGAGCCAGTCGTTAGCCAACTGGGTTTATCTCAATGCCAAAGCGGTCGGCCTTCCTTTTAATGAAGGCCTAGAACCGGCGGAATGGCCAATCTCGGTAACGCACGATCAGACGGGGTTACCCGGTAAACGATCGGACATCGCCATTCCACTAACAACCGCGACCAAGCAGGTCGGGGTATTATATGTAAGCGAAAGAAAAAACGGCGGCAATTACACGCTCACGGACGCGCGCTTGCTGGTCATGATCGCCAACCAAACGGCCGCGTTCTTAGAGCGCCAACAGCTTCAAGCGCTAGCCGTGCAAGCCGACGCCCTGCGCGAATCCGACCATCTAAAATCGACTTTTGTCTCTTCCGTTTCTCATGACCTTAAGACCCCCCTCGCCTCGATCAAGGCGACCGTCACCAACCTCCTGGAAAAGGATTTTCGCTGGGATGAAAAAACCGTCCGGCATGAGCTGGGAGCGATCAAAATCGACCTGGATAAACTGGGTAATAACATCGGCTCGCTGATCGACCTCTCCCGGCTGGAATCGTCCGCCTGGAAACCGAAAAAAGAATGGTTCACTCCCGGGGAGATAGTCGGTTCGACCTTGAATCTCTTCGCCGAAAAACAACGCGCCAGAATAACGCTCGCCCTGCCGGACAACCTGCCGGAAATCCCGGTCGATTTCGACCAACTTTCGCGCGTTCTCGGCAACTTGCTGGATAACGCGCTGACTTACGGGGGAGAAGATGGTCGGGTCAAGATCGGAGCGGAAGAAGAAAAAAATGAAGTCCGGCTCTGGGTCGAAGATGAAGGTCCGGGAGTCCCGCCGGAAGAAAGAGAATTGATCTTCGAAAAATTTTACCGCGGCCGTTACGCCGCCAAGTCCCCGTCCGGTACCGGGCTGGGCCTCGCGATCGCCCGGGAGATCGTTAAAACGCACGGCGGCCGGATCTGGATCGAAGACGTCTTGCCGCATGGGGCAAGATTCACGCTCGCCTTGCCTAAAGCGGGGGTAAAACAATGAACGCGCCGGAAAAACCGGCCAGGATCCTGGTCGTTGACGATGAACTGCAGATCCAGCGGGCCCTTAAGTCTATTCTTTCGACCCGGAAATACGAGGTGATCTTGGCGGCCGACGGCGAGACCGCCCTCGACCTGGCCGTCGATCACACCCCGGACCTTATCATTATGGACCTCTCCCTCCCGGGGATGAACGGCATCGAAGTTTGCCGGGAACTGCGGGAATGGTATAAAGGTTCGATCCTGGTCTTAAGCGTCCGTGCCGGAGACACCGATAAGATCAAAGCGCTGGATACCGGCGCCGATGATTATCTGACCAAGCCCTTTTCGGCCGGAGAACTACTTGCCCGGGTCAGAGCCCTGCTGCGGCGCTCAACCCAAACTATCGCGTCAACGCCGATCCTAACCTTTGGCGAACTGGAGATCGACCTGGCGCAGAGACGGGTCAGGCGCGGCAAGAAAGAGTTTGATCTGACCCGCCTTGAATTTGATATCCTCGCCTTTTTAGCCCAGAACGCGGACCGGGTCGTCACTTCAAAAATGCTGCTGCAACAGGTTTGGGGTCCGGAATACGGCGATGACACCCAAACCCTGCGCGTCCATATTAACCATCTCCGCAAGAAGATTGAACCCCATCCTTCGGTCCCTAAATACATTCTAACGGAACCAGGGGTCGGGTTTAGGCTGGCAATCCCCAAAACTTAACAAAATCTTTATATCTCTTTCCCTGATCTTTATCCCTTTTTTATTGGTTAGCTTGTATTATATTCACATGATCGATTTGGCATATTTGCTTTTTCTCCTGGCTTTTCTGATCGTGACGATCGGCTATGTCATCGTGGCGGACAGATTATGAGCTTTGAATATCTGGGCATTTTAATAATTGTCGTTTTACTGGTCGGCTATCTCGGCTACGCCCTGATCAGGCCGGAGAAAATGTAATGGAGCTATTACAAGTTGTTGTTTACGTTGCCGTCCTCCTGTTGCTAACCAAGCCGCTGGGTCTATACATGAGCCATGTTTTTAACGGTGAAAGGACTTGGCTTTCTCCTATCCTTGCCCCGCTGGAACGCTTTATTTATAATTTCTGCGGGATCGAGCCAAATAGCGAAATGCGTTGGACCACCTATACGACCACCATGCTGTTGTTGAATATTTTCGGTGCCCTGCTGCTGTACGGCATTTTGCGGCTGCAGCAATTTCTCCCGCTTAACCCCCAGCATTTCGCGGGGCTGAGCCCCGACCTCGCCTTCAACACCGCGGTCAGTTTTGTGACCAATACCAACTGGCAGGCCTACGGCGGCGAATCGACCTTAAGCTACTTCTCGCAAACGGCCGGACTGGTCTGGCAGCAATTTCTCTCCGCCGCCACCGGTCTGGCGCTGGCCATCGCTTTGATCCGCGGCTTGACCAGGCGTTCGGCCAAAACGATCGGTAATTTCTGGGTCGATCTGGTCCGCTCCTTTCTTTACGTCTTACTCCCACTTTCGATCATGATGTCGCTGGTCCTGGTCTCCCAGGGAGTGATCCAAAATTTTAATCCGTACGCGACGGCAACCACGGTTGAAGGCGCTAAACAGACGATCGCCCAGGGACCGGTCGCTTCAATGCTGGCGATCAAGATGGTCGGGACCAACGGGGGCGGTTTTTTTAACGCCAACTCCTCTCACCCTTACGAGAATCCCACCCCCCTCTCCAATTTCCTGCAAATGCTGGCAATCTTCCTTATTCCCGCCAGCCTGACCTACACCTTTGGACGGTTTGCCAAGAACCAAAAACAGGGTTGGGCCCTTTTTTCCGCGATGCTCTTTTTATTTCTAACCGGTTTCGCGATCATGTATTGGAGCGAACAAGCAAACCCGATCCTCACCCGACTCGGTGTCGACCAGACCGCCAGCCAGTTTCAGCCGGGCGGTAATATGGAAGGGAAAGAGGTCCGTTTCGGCATCCTGAATTCCGTCCTCTTCGCGGCGATCACCACCGACGCTTCCTGCGGCGCGATCAATTGCCTGCACGACAGTTTAACCCCTTTGGCCGGCGGGATCGCCATGCTGAATATCGCGCTGGGGGAGCTCATTTTTGGCGGCGTGGGAGCGGGCATGCTCGGGATCATCGTCTTCGCGATCTTAACGGTTTTTATCGCCGGTTTGATGGTCGGACGGACCCCGGAATATCTTGGCAAAAAAATTGAACCGAAAGAGATGAAAATGGCAATGCTGGCGATCTTGATCGTCGCCGCCAGCATTCTCCTTTTTTCCGCCCTCTTCTGCGTCACCCCGCAAGGCTTGGCCGGACGGGCCAATCTCGGCCCCCATGGCCTCTCCGAAATGCTTTATGCCGCAACCTCCGCCTCTGGAAATAATGGCAGTGCCTTTGCCGGTCTGGCGGTCAACGCTCCTTTCTATAATGTTATCCTCGGCCTGGCGATGCTGCTCGGCCGGTTCTTTTTTATCATCCCAATAATGGCGATCGCCGGTTCGATGGCCGGCAAGAACCTGGTCCCGGAATCGAGCGGCACCTTCCCGACCACCGGCCTGCTCTTTATCGCCCTGCTCATCGGAGTCATTTTGATCGTCGGCGCCCTGACTTTTTTCCCGGCCTATGTCCTGGGCCCGATCGTTGAACACTTTTTAATGCGGGCCGGCAAGCTCTTCTAAATATATGGAAAATAAACATAAAAAACTTTCAATGGGTCCGATCATCAGACGGGCAACGCTCGATTCTTTCCTCAAACTAAATCCGTCCAATATGGTCCACAACCCGGTCATGTTCGTGACCGAGATCGGCAGTTTCATTTCCTCCTTTTACTTTGTCCTGGCCTTATATCGCGGAAACCCCACCGCCGGTTTTTTAGGCGGGATCTCCGCCTGGCTCTGGTTCACCGTCCTCTTCGCCAACTTTGCCGAAGCAATGGCTGAAGGCCGCGGCAAGGCCCAGGCCGACACCCTCCGCAAAATGAAAACTGAAACCATGGCCAACCTGGTCACCGGCGAGAAGATCACCCAGGTCCCAGCCAACAAACTGCACAAGGGTGATATCATTTTGGTCTCGGCCGGCGAGACGATCCCCGGCGACGGCGAGATCATCGACGGGATCGCTTCCGTCGACGAGTCAGCCATCACCGGCGAATCGGCCCCGGTCATCCGGGAAAGCGGCGGCGACCGGAGCGCCGTGACCGGCGGGACCAAAGTCTTGTCCGACCAGATCAAGGTCAAGATCAGCTCTGAACCGGGCCAGACCTTTCTCGATAAAATGATCGCTCTGGTCGAAGGGGCGGCGCGGCAAAAAACCCCGAACGAGATCGCGCTCGATATCCTGCTGGCGGGCTTAACGATCCTCTTCCTCCTGGTCACCGTCTCACTGCAAACTTACGCTATTTATTCCGGCCGGGCGGTCCCGGTACCGGTCCTGATCTCCCTCTTGATCTGCCTGATGCCAACCACCATCGGAGGCTTGCTCTCCGCGATCGGGATCGCCGGCATGGACCGTTTGATCCGGCACAATGTCCTGGCAATGTCCGGCCGGGCGGTGGAAGCGGCCGGCGACGTCAATACGCTTTTGCTCGATAAGACCGGCACGATCACTTTGGGCAACCGCCAGGCGGCCGAATTCATCCCGGTCGAAAACTACTCCGAGACCGACGTGGCCGATGTCGCCCAGCTCGCCTCCTTAAGCGACGAAACCCCGGAAGGCCGCTCGATCGTCGTCCTGGCCAAAAAATTCGGTTTCCGCGACCGGCACGTCGGCCATGACGCCAAATTTATCGCTTTTTCCGCCCAGACCAGGATGAGCGGCGTTGACTTGAACGGCCAACAGATCCGTAAGGGGGCCGGTGACGCCGTTATCGCCTGGATAGAAAAAAACAACGGCACGGCGCCTCCCTCTCTCCGCAAGATCATCGAAACCATTGCTAAAAGCGGCGGGACCCCGTTGGTTGTCGCCAAGGATAAAAACATCGTCGGGGTGATCCACCTCAAGGACATCGTCAAGGGGGGGATCAGAGAACGGTTCCACCAGCTCCGCGCCATGGGGATCCGGACCGTCATGATCACCGGCGACAATCCCCTGACCGCCGCCGCGATCGCCAAAGAAGCCGGGGTCGACGATTTTCTGGCCCAGGCGACCCCGGAAAATAAAATGCAGCTTATTAAACGGGAACAAGCCGAGGGCAAACTGGTCGCCATGACCGGCGACGGAACGAATGACGCCCCGGCCCTCGCCCAGGCCGATGTCGGCGTCGCGATGAACACCGGGACCATGGCGGCCAAGGAAGCGGGTAACATGGTCGACCTCGATTCCAACCCGACGAAACTGATCGAGATCGTGGCGATCGGCAAACAGCTGTTGATGACCAGAGGCGCGCTGACCACCTTCAGCATCGCCAATGACGTCGCCAAATATTTTGCCATTATCCCGGCGATGTTTGCTCCGATCTTCCCGGAATTGAACAAGCTAAACATCATGAAATTACATTCCCCGAACAGCGCCATCATGTCGGCGGTGATCTTTAACGCGCTGATCATTATTGTTTTGATCCCCCTGGCCTTGCGCGGAGTGACGTATCGTCCGCTTGGGGCGGCCGCCCTCTTGAGGCGGAATTTATTCATCTATGGTTTAGGGGGGCTGGTTGTCCCTTTTATCGGGCTAAAACTTATTGACCTGATCTTGATCGCTTTAAAAGTCGCGAATTAGTTTATAATACTTTCGGAGATGTAAAATAAATGGAACGGCACGCGCTGATCGCCGCAAAATTATTATTGTTAACCCTGGTTTTGTTCGGGGTCGTCTATCCCGGACTGATTACCGGCCTGGCACAACTCCTCTATCCTATCCAGGCCAACGGCAGCCTGATCTCAATATCAGGCCAGACCGCCGGCTCGGCTTTGATCGGTCAATCATTCGCCAAGCCGGAATATTTTCAGCCGCGCCCTTCCGCCGCCGGTTCCGGTTACGACGCCTCCTCCTCCGGCGGCTCCAACCTGGGCCCGACCAGCCAGGCTTTATATAATCGAGTGACAACCGAAGTCATCAGGCTCGTCAACCAAAACCCCTCTCTGGAATCCGGATCGATCCCGGTCGACATGGTCACCAGTTCGGCCAGCGGGCTTGATCCCGACATTACGCCAGCTAATGCCAACGCTCAGATCGACCGGGTCGCCAAGGCCCGCGGCATATCAACGGAAATCATCAGAAAACTAGTCGCCGACAACATAACCGGACGGCAGTTCGGTTTTCTCGGCGAAAGCAGAGTCAACGTCCTAAGCTTGAACCTGGCCCTTGATCGACTCAGCGGGGAGGCAACAGTTGGAAAATAAACGCGGTAAATTAAAGATCTTTCTCGGCGCCGTCGCCGGCGTCGGTAAAACTTTTAAGATGCTCTCGGAAGCGCACCGGCGGATCTCCCGCGGCGAAGAGATCGTCATCGGCCTCATCGAATCGCACGGCCGCCCGGCGACCGCCGCCCTGCTCAAAGGGATCGAACAGGTCCCGTTAAAAGCGATCGACTACCGCGGCACTACTTTTTATGAAGTCGATACCCACGCGATCATCGCCCGCCATCCACAATACGTCCTGATCGATGAACTCGCTCACACCAACGTCCCGGGAACAATCCACGTCAAACGCTGGCAAAGCATTGAAGCGGTCCTGGCGGCTGGGATCAACGTCATCACCACCCTTAACGTCCAGCACATTGAAAGCCTCAACGACGCCATCTTCCAGTTGACCGGGGTCAGGGTCAAAGAGACCGTCCCCGACTCGGTCGTCGACAACGCCGACGAGATCGAACTGGTCGATCTGACGCCAGAAGCACTGATCAACCGGCTGGAACGGGGAGACGTTTACAAAGGGGAAAAAGTCCCCCAGGCCCTCGCCAATTTCTTCCGCAAGGAAAATCTAGCCGCCCTGCGCGAACTCGCCTTAAGGCGGACCGCCGATGAA
>JBAZKJ010000007.1 GCA_041650855.1 Candidatus Margulisiibacteriota bacterium | reverse complement strand
ATAAAGATCGAAATGAACAAACGAATGCGCCAACTCCCGGCCCAACGCCCGGCGGCTGAACCAAAAAAGCCGGTTGACGATATGTCAGGCCGTCCGACCCATATTCACCAAGCGGCAGAACTCCTCCAAAGCGCCGCCGCACTCGCCGCGGCAACCGAACCAAAGCCCGTTGCCGCTCCTCTGCCCGCGCCGCAACCGGCCCCAGCTCCCGCCGAAGAAACTAAAATTGCCGACGCTTCCGCCGCTAGAATTTCAGAACTGGAAGCTAGAATCAAGAATTTAGAAGGCCAGATCAAAACCCAAACCGAAAGCCAGAGGATCGCGCTCGCTGATGTTACAAAGAAAGCCAGCCAAGATGTCCAAACAGCGACAAAAGCTAACGCTTCACTTCGAGATGAAAAAACAAAGCTAGAAAAAGAGTTGGCTGCCGCTAATAAAGCTATTCAATCCGCTAAAGAAGAGGCTAAAAAGGAAATCGAAAAAGCCAATAATAACGCCGCTACGAAGATCGCTTCTGCCGCGACTGCCGCCGAAGCGGAAAAGCAAAGGTTGCAACATCAGATTGAGGAATTGCAGGCCACGGCCAAAAAACAAGAGGCCGCTCTGGCCGCGGCGCAAAGCCCTTCAATCGAAGGTTCTTTGACCGCCTTGACCGGCGCCCTTTCCGACCCAGCCGCTCTGATCGCGGCGTTACAAGCTCTGCCGTCAGCCGTCTCACCGGAAGCGGCACGGATCGCCGCGCTCTTAAAAATAATGATCAGCGAAAAGATAGGCTAAGGAGAATATATGCCAGTTAAACCAGCGTTCCTTAATCGAATGACCGCCGCCGTTACCAAAGGCTTAGCCAGACCAAGCGATCTGGTCCATCTTCGGCAACGGGCTAACGCCATCATCCAATCGCCCGGCGTAAACGGGACCGACCGGACCGCTCTTTTCGCCGCGACGAACAACCTGCTCGACGCGATCTTAACCCGACAATTACAGCTTAAAAACTGCCAGGTCGTGGAAATCCCTGGCCAGCGGACTCCGATCCTATTGAAAAAAGATAGCGTAACTTATTTTACCGGGACTAATCAACCTAATGTCGGCGAACTGGCGGAGCCAGCTTCGATCTACTCGGCCCTGTTCGGCAAAGGAACAATCCTTACTTTTGACCACGAAGGGAAACCAACCCACG
Organism: Candidatus Margulisiibacteriota bacterium; assembly: GCA_041650855.1. NCBI lineage: Bacteria > Bacillati > Candidatus Margulisiibacteriota > Candidatus Margulisiibacteriota bacterium. The sequence continues at coordinate 12,665 of JBAZKJ010000007.1, read as the reverse complement.
CCCGCAAAACAAGCGGAAGAGAAATCTATATCGGAGAGCTCCGCTCGCTTGGCCGCATGAGCGGGACAGACTTCCCTCAGACTACGTTTATCGTCGAAACCCAGAAGATGTATTTTTACCCTGGAACTGAACTGACCATGACCGCCAATAAAATTTTCATTTCGGCTAAAATCGCGGTCGACCACCGCCTCCTTAACCAGGACTTCCGGAGCGGGACGGTTATCTCCTATGAACCGGAAAACAACCGCTTTAAGGTCACCGTCGCCCATGATCATGAATTTTTGGTCAACGGCAGGCTTACTATTTTCAAACCGGGTGAAACCCTTATCATTAATAATAAAGGGGAGATCGTCCCCGACCAGGAAACCCTTGCCCGCGACCAAAAACGGGCCGAGCTCCTCAACCTTTTAAACGCCCGGCCAACCGGCGCTCCGGCGGCGGAACAAGAAGTTGCCTCATTGCGCGAACAGCTGACCAAAGCCAATCGCGAGCTGCAAGCGGCAAAAAGACAAAACGCCATCCTGGACGCGGCCCTAGCCAAACCAGCTTATACCGTCACAGAAATGATCGAAGAGATCAAAGCTCAATTGGCCAAACTTCAAGAACAATGGCAAACCATCGATGCCGCCATTAACACCGCGGAAGAAGCAAAAGCTCAGCTCACGGTCAAACTTTCCGGGGAAGAAGAAGCAAGTTTAATGTTAAACACCCGTTTCTCCCAACAACTTTCCGAGCTCGAGGACCGGATCGCTCAAACCAAGTCGGAACACGAACAGAAATTAGCCGCCGATCCGATGATCAGCGCCTGTCTCCGCGAAAGTGTCGAGCTGACCCAGCTTTGGGCGCAAACGATCGACCCCCGGCAAAAGAACCTGCTGCAAACCAAAATTGAAGGCAAGACCAACCTGTTGAGCAAACTGCGCGGCGGCGCCGACCGGCAATTAAAAGCCGATCTCTCCCGTCTGGAAAACGAAAAGACCCGGCTCGCACGGGAATCGAACACCAACCAGCGGCATTACGCCAGCACCATCGCCGGCTTCAACAGCCAGCTGGCCGCCCGCGAAAAAGAGATCGCCAAAAAGACCGAAGAACGGGCGCGGATCGGCCAGGAGCTCAACCAAGCCATTTCCAGTTTATCGTCGCTAATCAACGGCATCAACGCCGCGCTTAGCGCGACCTGGCAGGCGCCGGAACGGGACCCGGAATAATTCCGCAAAATAAACTGAAATTTCCCCCAGAGGAAGTCGATAATAATATGGGAGAAAGAGCGTGGTTTTGGCCCCGCTTTTCCCCTTATAAAAAGACCGCTAAATAGTCAGCAGGAGGAAAAAAATGATCAGCAGAATGAACAGGACCGCTCCCGTCGCTACAAGAGAACTCGTCGCCCGCCCAATCGTGGCCGAAAGAAGCCGTTTCGCCAAGCCGCTCGCGGTCCTGGGAGGGATCAGTTCCGCGATCCTCGCCCTCCACTGCGGCAGCGCCGAAACCGGCCCGGAACGCGGCCCAGCGACTGAACAGGTCACCAAAGACGGCGGCATTCCTCTTTATCCAGAAGGCGGCTCCACCATTCCACCGATCGGCAATGACGCCGCGTTAGTCAATGACGCCATAGCCGAAGCGGCTATCGTCGACGCCCCGGTTGTCGACGCGCAACATCCGCCGATCTCCCGCCTGCTGGAGAGCCAGCAAATTGTCGCCCTTGACGGCGCTACTTATCAAGCCAGGGTCATGAACCCGATTACCGTAAAGGTTGAAGGGGCCGGGCTCAGCGGTCTAAAAAAGATCGCGGCCTATTTCCAGTCGGACTCAACGCTGATCGATCCGGATTATAAAGATAGCTTAACCCTCCCGCTCACTTGCTTATGGGGGGGACTTAACGGTAAAATTAACGACATCAACGATCCTTTCAATTTCACTCTCAATCCTTTTATTAACCACAAAGATGAAGGGAACAGAATGAAAGTTTATCTCCATTCCGTAAAGATTACTAACAACCTAGACGGCCAGGTCTGGCAAAATCTTTATGACGCGGCGGCCCGCCCCCTGATCGGCGCGGTCTGCGCTAACGGGAGTGACGGCCAACCGGTTGAAGTCGTAGTCCCGGCCGCCTTCTACCAAACCGACGTGTTAGATATTACAATAGACCATTCAGTTGGCCTTGACGCTCAAAACTATGTCTATGGCAATTGGGCTTATCGCATGACACCGACTTTGGAGGGGAAATAATAATGGAAAAATTGAAGTCCGGCCTCAAATTTACGGTCCTGGCCCTCGCCCTGGTCGTCCTGACCGGGATGGCTAACGCCATTGTCCTGCCAGCCAAAGCGGTCATCAACCCGCTGACCCAGACGGTCTACGCGCCGAAGAACGACTCCAGCAACAATACTGTTCTAGCGGCAATCCGTGTTTACACGCAATCGTTCAGCAACAACAGCCCGGTCTGGACGGAAAATACCGGCAGTAAGCTCAACCTATCCTCCCTGACCGCCAAGACCTTCGGGCTGGCGGTTTCCGAGGATGGCAAAAAGCTCTTTGTCGCCATCAACGACGCCCAGCAGTCCAAGCTCCGGATCTACGATCTTGGCGGCGACGGCCTGCCAACCGGCACCTATAAAGACGCGGTCTGGACACCGGATACCAACGGCTGGGATTCCCCGGCCGGGATCGCCCTGGCCGGCGACCGGGTTTTCATGGCCGATATGCAAACCGCTAAAGTTCACGTTTTTGATTATGATGCCGCCAGCCAGAACTGGAAATGGACCAGCGACCTGACCGACCAGCTGACCGGACTTGGCGCCCTTTACGGCGTCACCGTCGGCCCGAAGGTCGTTAACGGTTCGACCACCACCTACCCGCTCTTTGTCACCCGGAAAGCGACTTCCAGCACCGCCAAAGAACTTTTCATGTACGCTTACACGGTCAACGGAAGCACTAAAACCATTACCTATAAGAACGGCGCCAACCTTAACACGCCAACCTACGTGGCCGCTTCGACCAACGAACTTTACGTCGCCGTCAAAGACACCGCCGCCGACGTCGCGGCTTTCAGCTACGACATCACCGCCGGAACTTTGAGCTCCAAACCGGTCATCAATAAAGGGCCGCTCGACCTCGGCTGGGTCGCCTTAGACCTCTTGCCGAACAACGGCTACCTTTTCTATACCTATCCGACCGACGCCAGCGGGAAACCGTCTTACTATTACCGGGTCACCCTGCCGGGAACAACCCCGGCCGCTCTGCCGGATTCGCCGATCAATATAATGGAAGTCGACGGGGTCATCTGTACTCCTGACGGCCGGCGGACGATCGTTTCCAACAGCTGGACCGGCGAGATCATCGCTTACGGGACCGGCAATGCTTTGCCCAGCGGCTACCTTGCCGCTTCGGTCGCTTCGATCACCCCGAACTCAACCGTTCACGGAACCGACACCGACGTTACCATCACCGGGAAATATTTCCTGGCCAATCCGACCGTTTCCTTACTTTATAATAACGTTAATTATCCGTTGACCAACGTTGAAGTTAAATCTTCAACCCAACTGACCGCCAAGGTCGACTTCCCGGGAACGCCCGCGATCCCTAACACGACCACGACCTACGGAGTTTCGATCGTCAACCCTAACCAGGGGAACGGCGGCTTGCTTAGCAACGCCTTCACCATCAACGAGTTAGTGTCTAACCCGACCATCAGCACGGTCAATCCGACTTCCGGCGAACAAGGCCAGACCCTCAACGTGGAAGTTACCGGAACTGGTTATTACAGCGGGACGGCCGTTTCTTTCAGCGGGACCGGCATTACCGTAAACTCAACCACGTTCAACAGCGCGACCAAGGTCACGGCAAACATCAGCATCGCCAGCAACGCCACCCTTAGCGCCAGGAACGTCACCGTCACCAACCCGGGCAAAACCCCGGCCACCAAGACCGGCGCTTTCACTGTAACCGCGCCAGTGGCAACCCCGACTATCAGCTCGGTCAACCCGACCTCCGGCGAGCAAGGTCAGACCTTTCTGGACGTGGAAGTTAACGGGACCGGCTATACCGCCGCGACCACCGTTTCTTTCAGCGGGACCGGCATCACCAAAAACTCGACCGTCTTCAACAGCGCGTCCAAAATGACCGTCAATATCAGCATCGCCAATAACGCCACCCTTAGCGCCAGAGACGTCACCGTCACCAACCCGGGTAAAACTCCGGCGACCAAGACCGGCGCTTTCACGGTTACCGCGCCGACTCCAGCGCCAACCATCAGCACGGTTGTTCCTTCTTCCGGCCAGCAAGGCCAGACCCTCAACGTAGAGATCACCGGCACCGGTTACAACAACCAGACCTACGTTGAATTCTACGGCACCGGCATCAACATTAATTCCACCACGCTCAACAGCGCGACTAAAATTACCGTCAATATCACGATCGCCGGCAACGCCGCTCTCGGCGCCAGGGACGTGATCGTCACCAACCCGGGCAAAACACCGGCCACCAAGGCCGACGGCTTTACCGTGACCACGGCCGCGGATACCATCGCTCCGGCCGCCATCACCACACTGACGGCGCACACGGGAACCGCTTACGGCACCGTCCAGCTCACTTGGACCGCTGTTGGCGACGACAACCAGACCGGCACTGCCACCCATTACATCGTGAAATATTCCAAGAACCCGATCACGACCGACGCGGAGTTCAACGCCGCGTCGACCTATACCCAGAATTGGACCCCGAAAGTCGCCGGCGGCGCGGAAGATTACACTTTGACCGGCCTCGACCTTCTGGCTGGCCAGCTCGTCTATTTCACCATCAAAGCCCAGGATGAAGTGCCGAACACCGGCGCGCTCGGCAATGCCGCTTTCACTTTCGTGAAAGACAGCATTCCGGTCCCGACCGTTACGGCCCTCTACCCGAACATGGGACCGAATTCCAAAACGACCGACATCGTCATTGAAGGGACCAACTTCGCTTCAATTCTGCGGGTCTATATCGAAACCACCCCGGAACAAAATCTAGCCAATGTCGTCGCCGTTAAAGGGGATCGGATCGAAGCGACCGTGCCGAAGAACCTGACCCCGGGAACTTACGACATTCGCGTCGAGGGCCCTGGCGGAACCTCTGCCAAGGTCAAAGCCGACCTCTTCACCGTCATGAGCGGGCCAGAAAACCCGGCCGTGCCGTCCCAGGTTACCGATTTAAAGATCACTAACGGAGATACGCAGTGCACCCTGGATTGGACCAATCCGGCCGACACCGACATGGCCAAGCTGGAAGTCCGGCGGTATGCGAGTGCCTTCCCACTCTCTTACGATCCGCTCGTTGGGACCGTCGTTTACCCGGCTTCCGGAACCCATATCCCGACCCCGGGCAAAGCGATGAAAATGACCGACACCGGCCTAACTAATAATCTTAAGTATTATTATGTCGTTTTCATCAAGGACACTTCCGACAACTGGAGCGCCGTCGATTATCACCTGCCCAGCGTCAACGCCGCACTCGGCCAACCGACCGCCGGCTCGACCGACCCGGTCTCCAGCATCAACATTGTCCGCGACGGCGACACCGTTGGTTCCGGCGTGACCATTACCTGGACGACCAACCCGGCCAACACCGCGGTCGACGTCTACGTCCTGAACTGCGCTATCGATCAAGGGGCGGCCAGCTACACTTCGTATTTCACGACCGACACCAGTAAGTGGACTAAAGCGGCTAATGGCGACAACCTGACCAACGGGACCTACCAGATCCCGAACTTAGTTGGGACCGGCAGCGCCGCTTACTACAAGCTCATCACTCATGGCGCGACCCTGCAGACCAGCGACCTTTTAACCAACGTCGTCGGCAAGTTCGACCTGATCGTCGGGCCGTCGGACACGCAAGCGGACAAGTTCTTTGTCTCCCTGCCGCTGTCGCCGATCGCTCCCAAGACCAACTCGGTCGCCGATCTATTCGGCGCCCAGGTGGCGGAAGGGGACGGAGTTCTCCTCTTCAACATGAACAAAGACGTGACCAGCGGCTCGCTTTACAACAGCGGCGCCTGGGCCGCCTTCCCTGGCGTGCCGGCGATCGACAATCTGTCTGCCGGACGGGCCTACGGTTACTTGACCCAAGCTGAAAAATACATCACTATTGTCGGGAAAGTACCGACCGCCGCGACCAATGATCTCTCTTTAGCGGGCGGTTGGGACAGCGTTAAAGACCAGGCCGCGGTTGCCGAATGGATCGGCAATGCCTATCCGACACCGGTTACCCTGGCACTTTCCGGTTTAACCAACGCCACCTCGCAGGGGACCTCCCCGCTTGATGGCGGCACCGCCTATCAGTTCAACGCCAATGCCGACCTGATCAACGGGATCGACGGTATGGCGGTCAACACGACCGGCGGCTGGGTCAACGGAACGCTAAGCGCGCCGTCAACTCTGCAACTTGTCCCGGGTAAAGGCTACATGCTGAATGAACCGGTGAAACAGTCGTTCAGCTGGTCACAGGCTAAGCCCTACTAAAACAGGAGGAATCATAAAATGATCAAGCAAGTTAAGTTCCTGAAAGGGCTGCTGCTGGCTCTCCTGGCAGTAACGTTAATGTCCGGAGCGGCTAACGCTTTGGCGGTAACAGTCTCCTGTAACGGGACCAATATCCCGGCCAACCAGATCTATAACAGCACCGGCGTCGGCGGTACTTTACTCGCCGCCACCAAATATGTCCAGATCATTCAATCAACCGACGCCGCCCCCGGCGCTCCGGACGTTTCGACCGGCGCTCCGGCCGGCGATTCCGTGATCTCGACGGGAACCCTGGCAACCGCCGGTAATTTTTCCGCCAGCGTCAATATCTCTACCAGCAACTACGTCTACATTCGGGCCTGGGAAACTTGGAACGGCAGCGGCGTCCCAACCGGTAAATATGGGACATCAGAGCTAAAGAACGTCGGCACCGGTTTTACTTATACATTTAAACCGGCCAGCTTCGCCACTACGACCGATATGCCGGTCCAGGCAACCCTCTCTTCGATCAGCCCGACCAGCCGGGGTCAGGGGGCGCAGAGCCAAACTCTGATTTTGAGCGGCGCCAATTTCCAGAGCGGCGCGACCGTTCAAATCAGCGGCAGCGGGATCACCATTAATTCAACGACCGTCAACACCGCGGCCCAGATTACGATCAACGTCAACATCGACGCGGCCGCCGCTACCGGCGCCCGCAGCGTCACCGTCACCAACCCGAGCGCCGCCGCCAGTTCCGCCGTGACCTTTACGGTCAACGCCGGACCGCTCGCGACCAGCGCCGCTCCCACCAGCGCCGACCAAGGCTACACCGGGAATGTCGTCCTGACCGGGACCAACTTCCACAGCGGAGCCTGGGCCGCCGCCAACGCCGTGTTCAGCGGCTCCGGGATCACCGTCAATTCAGTTACTTATAACAGCGCGACCCAACTGACCGTTAACCTCACGGTTGCCGCCGGGGCTACCGCCGGTGGACGGACCATTACCCTGACCAATCCGGATGACAATGGCAAACTGACCAGCGGTTCGATCTTTACCGTCACCGTTCCGGCCGGGACCGATCCCCAGATTACCAGCATCACTTGGGAACCAGGGAAAGATGCCGGTTACGTCTACGGAACGATCAACCTCAACGGCACTAATTTTGGCGCCAGCCAGGGGACCAGCACCGTCGCCCTGCAATTCCAGGGCGGTTCATATAACAATTTACCGGGGGCCCAGATCTACTACTGGTCTGACACCAAGATCCAGGTCGGCGTACCGATCAGCATCGGCGCGACTTATGCCGTGGCCGGCACGACTAACGCCCGGGTCACCGTCAACGCGAAAACCGCAGCTAATTCTTTCGCGCTGAAACCAAAAGTTTACAGCGTTACTCCGAATAACGGACCAGTCGGGACCTCGGTCGCGATCGAAGGAACGGCGTTTAATCAGACCGCCGCCAGCAACTCCATCAGCTTTAACGGGACCGCCGCTTCAGCCGGCAGCATCGTCAACGCCGCCGATAAGAGCACCTTAACCGTTGCCGTCCCAGCTGGGGCGACAACCGGACAACTGCTGGTCACCGTCAACGGTCAGACTTCGAATACTAATTTCGACTGGGCGCCTTACGACCAGATCGTTTTCACCGTCACCAGCGTGGCCCAGCCGACTATTACGACCAACAGCCTCCCTAACGGGACTGTCGGCACGACTTACAACCAAACCTTGCATGCCTCCGGCGGAACGGCTCCTTATACTTGGGCGATCACCGTCGGCTCACTCCCGGCCGGTCTCTCACTTAACACTTCGACCGGCGTGATCTCGGGCACGCCAACGACCGCGCAAACATCGAGCTTCACGGTCCGGGTAACCGACGCGGCCGCCAAGACCGATACCAAAGCCCTGGCGATCACGATCGATCCGGCTGGGATCGTCAGCGATCCTTCGATCTCCGGCATCTCACCGGCTTCGGCCTACACCGGGCAGACCCTGATCATTAATGGTTCTCATTTCGGTTCTTCCGGCACGGTTACCGTCGGCGGGATCAGCACCCAGCCAACAGTTTGGAACGACGGACAGATCATCGCTTCCATTCCGTCCGGGATCGCTTCCGGTTCGGCGGCGATCGTCGTCACCGTTTCCGGCAAGACCGCCAACTCCACTATCACTGTCGACAACAGCCGGGTCTACCTCGATGATTTCGAAGGCGGCTCGGTCGGCAGTTACACCGCTCCGGGAGATAAAACCGGTTACTACGTTTTCGGCACCGGGATCACCCCCGACAACGCCAATATCAACGCTAACGGTCCGCAGTCCGAAGCGGCCAAAGAAGCGGCCAAAGGAATGAAGGTAAAATACTCCTTCACCTCCGACTGGGGCGGCGGTTGGGGCGCGGCTCTCGCCAACCAACTCGACCTTTCCAGCGCGGAAAAGATCAACTTCTACCTGAAGTGGGACGGCTCGGACAACAACCTCCAGGTCGGGCTCAAAGACGCGGACGGAACTTCGTTCATCGCGGTCGTTTCCAACGCGACCTTAAAGGCCTTGTCCGGTTACGCCCTGGTCTCGCTCGATAAAACAAGTTTCGCTTACGATGCCGGCGGCAGCGATGCCGCGGCCAACGCCACCTTTGACTGGAGCAAGGTCGCCAATTACAGCTTTGTCCTGAACACCACAGGAACAACGGCCAACTATCAGTATCTCGACAGTCTTTACGCGACCGTTGGCAAGGTCACTCCGCCCGCTTCAACCGAGGCACCGGTCATCACCTCGATCGACCCGATCGCTGGTCCGGCCGGCACCAAGCTGACCATCACTGGCTACAACTTCCGGGACAAAGCGACCAGTACCTCCCGCAAGGTCCAGTTCATCTCGGCTTCCAACACGATCATCGAAGCGTCGATCGTCAGCTGGGAAAGCACCCAGATCGTGCTGACCGTCCCCAATACTTTGGGCACGGGCGCTTACGACATCAAGGTCCTGGTGGAATTCCCGTCGGCATCTGATCCGAGCATCATCCGGTCGTTCTATTCCAACCCGGCCGCCTTCACGGTGACCGCGGTTGCCCCCGGCCCGGGCGCGATCGTCGCTTACCCGACGCCGTTCAACCCGAACACCGGCGTGCCGGTCAAAATTGAGTTCGATCCGGGTACCGCCACCAATATCGGCGTCTATATTTTCGACATGACCGCCAAGCTGGTCTCCCGCCAGAACGTCACCGGCTCCCCGGTCACCTGGAACGGGGTCGACATGTACGGCGCGACCGTCGGGGACGGCGTCTTCTTAGTCCGAATCGTCAATAACGAGAACCAGGGTCTGATCGCGAAAGGCAAGATCCTCGTCGTCAAGAAATAGTGAAATTCATGATAAAACTTGACGATATATATACGAGAGGTAAACGCCAAATGATAAATATGAAATCGTTCTTTAATCTGGCCTTGAGCGTGATCGTACTTTCGACCGCTATTTCCGTCGGAACACCAGCGCTGGCAACCGGCTATCTGGCTGACCCGATGAGCATCGGCGTCGGCGCCCGCTCCATGGGGATGGGGAAAGCTTACGTCGGCATGGCTGAAGACGGGGACACCATCTTCACCAACCCGGCCGGTATCGCCGGGATCAACTCCGCCAAACTTACGACCATGTACACCAATCTGCTCAATGACGTTAACTATACCGTCATTGGGGGCGCTTTCCCGTACGGGGAAAAGTCAGCCATCGGCGTCGGCGTGGTTAGCTCCCGCGTCGCCGATATCACTCTGCGCGACGGGACCGGCGCGATCACCGATTCGAACCTGACCTGGGGGAGCCACGTTCTTTTCCTTTCATACGGCACCTATTTAAGTGAACTTCCGCTCAATTTAAACCTGGGCAAAGAGGTCGCGGTCGGCGCCAACCTGAAGTATTTTAACGTCGGCGGTTCCGGGATCGACGGCTCCGGCTCCGGTTTCGACGCCGATCTTTCCGCCCTGTATCCGGCCAATGAGTACGCGACCCTCGGCGTGACCCTGCAGAACGCCCTGCCAGCCAGTATCGGCGCCAAGATCAGCAAAGCCGGCGGCGAATACGACAGCATCCCTTCGACCCTGAAGGTCGGGGCCAAGGTCGCCCTGATGGATAAAGAAGGAAAAGGACTGTTCGCTAACAAGAGCCGCAAACTTTACACTAATCTCGATTACGATTATTATCCGACCCGAACCAATGTCCCGGGCACTCTGCATGCCGGCCTTGAATTCTGGCCGACCGAGAACCTGGCTCTCCGGGCTGGTTCCGACAACAGCGATATGACTCTGGGGGTCGGGATCCGGGTTTCGGGCGTTTCCTTTGATTACGCTTACCACCCGTACAGCGGCATCACCGAGAACACCTCGCACTATTTCTCGATCAGCTACATCGGCGACCCGACCAAGCGGGAACTTCAGCTTTCAGTTGAATCCCCAATGGACCGGGCGGTCGTCTACGACGACAACGTTAAAGTTTCCGGTAGAGTCAAATTTACCGAAGGCGAAGTCGGCTCCGGCCTCAAGGACGTCACCGTTAAAGTCAACGGCGTCAACGCTCAGGTCCAGCCGGACGGGACCTTTACCGCCACCTCGCCGGTCAATAAATACGGCAAAAAACTGATCGTCGTGGAAGCGACCACGCCTAACGGCGACAACGCCAACAAAGAACTGCGGCTCGTCCGCCTGACCTCCTTTGCCGACGTGCCGGAAGGTTATTGGGCGAAGATGCCGATCGAGAACAACGCGACCGTCGGCCTGGTCCAGGGCTTTCCCGACGGTAACTTCAAGCCGAATAGCGCCCTGACCCGCGCCGAACTAGCGACCCTCTTGGTCCGGGCTAAAGGGATCGAAGTCCCAAGCACCCGCGCCCGCCAGGTCTTCAAAGACGTTAAACCGGGCTTCTGGGCCGCGAAATATGTCGAGATCGCCCAGCGCGAAGGCTTGATCAAGGGTTATCCGGACAAGACTTTCCGGCCGAACAACAAGATCAGCAAAGCAGAAGGTATCGCGGTCCTGGTCCGCTTCGACAAGCTCCCGCTAGCGGAAGCCAACGCCAAACCATACTGGGACGTTTCCACCCACCATTGGGCGGCCCGGCACATCCAGGCGGCCAAAGAAGCCGGTATGCTGAACTTCGTCGATAACAATAAGCTTGGCCCCAAGCAAGCTATGGCCCGCGCTCAAGCGGTCGACATGCTGGGCAAGACGTCACTCGCCAGCACCAAGATCAAAGATCTTTATACCTGGGAAAAAGGTTTCCAGAAAGATTTCACGCCCGAAGATCGCCCAAGAATCAGAGCTGCGGTTGACTAAACCGTCAGCTTAAGAGAGCGAGGCAATTGTCTACAAAAACGTAGACAATTGCCTTCGTTTTTGGTATAATTAACGTCTGAAAGCAGTACCTCTGAGTACCCCATTTTTCAAGTAATCAGTTTACTAATCGCGGACTTAAGTCCGCGGTTAAAAACGGCTAAGCTTCGAAATCTGTAAGCGGAGGTAAAGATTAATGAAAATCAAGAAGTCTTTCGGTTTCCTGTTTGTCGCCATGGTTTCGCTCATCGTCCTGACCGGGATCGCCAACGCGGTCGCGGTGACTGTTTCCAGTAGCAGCACCAATGCTCCAGCCAACCAGATCTACAATAACACCGGCGTCGGCGGGACGCTCCTCCCCTCCGGTCGTTTTGTCCAGATCATTCAATCCAGCGATAATTCCGCCGGAGCCCCAGGCGCCAGCAACGGCCTACCGGCCGGCGACTCCGTGATCCTCACCAACACGCTGGCAACCGCCGGGAATTTCTCCAGCGTTTGCAATATCACCCAAAGCTCTTACGTCTATATCCGTGCCTGGGAAACCTGGAACGGCAGCGGCGCCCCGACAGGGAACTACGGCACCTCCGCGCCGATCAGCGTTGGGACTGGCTTTACCTTCACTTACAAACCGGCAAGCTTTGCCACCACCGTCAGCATTTCCGCCGCTACTCCGGCGACCTTAAGCGGGATCAATCCGAATAGCGGAACTCAGGGAGCCAATAATCTGTCCGTGGTTCTGACTGGGACCAACATCTTGGCGGGCGCGACCGCCGCGTTCAGCGGGACCGGGATCACAATTAATTCTACGACCGTCAACAGCGCAACCCAAGCGACCTTAAATGTTAATATCGCCGCTTCGGCCGCCACCGGCAACCGGACCCTTTCC
>JBAZKJ010000006.1 GCA_041650855.1 Candidatus Margulisiibacteriota bacterium | reverse complement strand
AAAAGAGCTTTACCTCGCCCTTGGCCTTAGCCTTGGCCTTTTCCTGCCGGTCCTGATCTGGAACAGCCAGCTTAACTGGCTCTCGTTCACTTTTCACGGCGCTAAAGTCGGAAGCGAAGCCTGGGGAACCAACACTCTCGCTTTTATCGGCGACCAGCTGGTCCATTTCACCCCATTCCTTATCTTCACGTTGGTCCCGGTCTTCGGCTACGCCTTGAAGAAGAACGATTACTCACGCTTGCTTTTCGCTTTCTCTTTTCCGGTCTTGCTCGTTTTCTTCCTCCTTTCCTTCAAGGTCAAGGTCTGGGCCCACTGGCCGTCGATCGGCTACCTGGCCGCTTTGCCTTTGACCGTTGCCTATCTCGATGAATCTGGCAAATCATTGAAAAAGTTTACTCTTTGGATCAGCTTGTTCACCGTGTTGATCATGGCCATTCTTCTCTTTGTGTCGCCGGGGGTCCTGCTCCACCAAAAGGATTACGCCAGGAACAAGGAGCTCGCCGCCGCCCTGCCGGGAGAGAAGGTCTTTGCCCGGACCAACGTCTCTTCATCCTTGCTTGAGTTTTACCTGGGGCGCCAGACTTACATGGCGACCGGTTTTCTCAAGCCAGGCCCGCTCTGGGGAGAGAAACAATATGAACTTTGGGGGGTCCCTAACCTGAAAAAAGGGGAAACCGTCGTTTACTACGGGGAAGAGACCAAAGAATTCAAAACGGCGGCGGAACAAATATTCGCCAAAGTCACGGAATTAAAAGGCTTAAAACTTTATTTGATCGAGGATTACATCACCAATAACTATAAGTTCTTCCGCCTGTCGGGCTTTAAGGGGTCGGGACACCCCTAAACGACTGAAATAACCGCCGGTTTTTCACGATAATACTGCATGAAAGTCCAAAGAATCAATTACGGGCCGGAACTTTGCCGGCCAGCTTTTGCCGCGGCGATAAAGGACCTCCAAACCTTTCGTCCGAAAGAATTCTGCCGGGAAACGGCCGATCGGATCGCTCAAGCGCAAGGCTTTCCTTCATCTTCAGCCCTAAAAATATATCATGACGACAAGCTCTCGATCATTAGAGAAATGATCACGGAAGAACAGTCAGACATAGTTAAGCAATTAACTCAAGCGCAGATAATGCTGCAGTTGGCTGCTCCAACAAATTATGATTTTTCTTTCCAGTCTTTTGGCCCGATTGAAATGGCCCGGCGGCTGGTCTTTCAGGACCAAAAACCTATCGGCATCCAACTAGCCAGCAACTGGGGATTTTATCCCTTGTTTTTAAAGGGGGCACTCGGCTTGACTGGTTTTTTCGGTCTTGATAGCGACCCTTACGCCGTAACCTACGCCCAGAAAATCGGCGCGCCGGTAAAAGAGGCCGATGCCAGAGCGCTTCCTTTTCCTGATGGTTCTCTTGATTTAATTGTCAGTTCCCACTTCCTGGATCATAGCTATATCAGTTTGATCGACCGCCTCAATCATTTACGCGAAAAATACACTGAAGATTTTCAAACTACCGTCAAGCGTGAAATCATTCGGGCTTTAAAACCCGGAGGCTGGTTTTTAACCCAGACCGAATTTCTCTCCGAGGCCGATTTAACCAGATCCTGGCTGGGAAGCATTTCGCGATTGGCAACTTTCAACATTGGAGAAGAGATCGAGTTCGACAATCTTTACGCCGCGCAAAAAGGCTAGCGCCAAACCCCAGCGATCGGCCGAGCGCATTTCGGACAAACCCCCTCGCCGTCGATCAAATTCGAGAGGACCAGAAAACCGGCCCGGGTGATCAGCGGCTGACCGCACTGCGGACAATAGGTATCTTCCGCCCCCTGAACCGGCAAATTGCCGGTATAAACGTATTTCAACCCCGCGGCCAGCCCGATCTCGCGCGCCCGGCGCAAGGTCGCTTCCGGCGTCGGCGGCTTATCGAGCATCTTATAAGTCGGGAAAAAAGCGGAAAGATGCCAGGGGGTCTCCTCCCCTAGTTCATTCTTAATGAAAGCGGCCAGCTCTTTTAGCTCCTGGTCGGAATCGTTCAAACCGGGAATGAGCAAGGTCGTGATCTCAACCCAGATCCGGAGCTTTTTCATGAGCCTTAAAGTGTCCAGAACCGGCGTTAATCGTCCGCCGCAGATCTTTTTATAATAATCGTCGCGGAACGATTTGAGATCGACATTGGCGGCGTCAAGATACGGGGCGATCAGCTCTATTGGGGCCGGATTAGTAAAACCGTTGGTGACAAAAATATTGCGGATCCCCTTGGCCTTCGCCAGCCTGGCGCAGTCGTAGGCAAACTCAAAAAAGATCGTCGGCTCGGTATAGGTGTAAGAAATGCTCTGGCACCCTTGCGCCACCGCGGTCGCGACCACTTCTTCGGGCGATGTTTCCTGGCCGACGATCGGCTTTTTTTCGCGCGGCGCCTGGGAGATCCCGTAATTCTGGCAGAAATCACAGCGGAAGTTACAGCCTACCGTGGCGACCGAACAAGAAGTTGAGCCGGGAAGAAAATGGAAAAGCGGTTTTTTTTCGATCGGGTCGACCTGGGCGGAAATTATTTTGCCGTAGACCAAGCTGTAAAGGATTCCCTGGCGGTTTTCCCTGACGCCGCAAACTCCCCGCCCCCCTTGAACGATCAGGCAATTATGAGGGCAGAGTTCGCACTGGACCTTCTGGGCTTCTAGCTTTTTATAGAATAAAGCTTCTTTCATTCATCGCAACTGTCGCCGCAACTGCATCCGCCGCCGCATCCGCCGCCGCATCCGCCGCAAGATGATTCTTCCTTTACCCCTTCCAAACCAAAAGGCTGGTATAAAACATTTTCAAAAGTGACTTCGCGTTCTTCCGAAGTCTCCATGTTCTTCAAAACAGCCGCCCCTTTGGCAACTTCATCGTCGCCGATGATGTAAACATATTGGCTTTTAAGCCGGTCGGCCGCTTTCATCTGCGCCTTAAGCGATTTGCCGGTGTAATCCATGTCCGAAGGTATCCCAAGTTCCCGCCCTTTGTTCAAGAGGTCAAAGGCGACTTTCTTGGCCGGTTCGCCGATCGTCGCGAAATAAAGGAGCAAACCACGGGAATCGTGCCCCGCTAATTTTGCCTGCTTCAGAACTTCAACCACCCTTTCCAGTCCAATGGCAAAACCAATTGCCGGGGTCGCCTTTCCCCCCAGCTCTTCCACTAAATTATCGTATCGGCCACCGCCGCAAACGGCGTTCTGGGAACCGAGTTGGCTGGAAACGACTTCAAAAGCGGTCTTGGTATAGTAATCCAGCCCGCGGACGAGCCGGTCATTGATTTGATATTTAACTTTGGCGTTATCTAGATAACTGAGGAGTTTCTTAAAGTGGAGGTCACACTCTTCGCAAAGATGCTGGGCCGAGGCCGGAGCGTTGGCCAAAAAGGGCTGACAACTTGGTTCTTTGCAGTCGAGGATCCGGAGCGGGTTGCTCTCCAGGCGTTCCCGGCAGTCGGCGCACATCTCGCCGATCTTCGGCCGGAAATAATCCTGGACCGCCTGCCGGTAACCAGGTTGGCATTTTTTACAGCCGACCGAATTGAGGTCGACCCGCAGTTCTTTTAAGCCGAACGAATCAAAAAGCTTCACCGCCATGACGATCACTTCGGCGTCGAGGAGCGGATCGGCCGAACCAAACACTTCCACCCCCGCCTGATGGAACTGGCGCTGGCGCCCGGCTTGCGGACGTTCGTAGCGGAACATCGGACCGATATAAAAAAGCTTGGTGAAGCTGTCGGGCGCGATCAGGTTGTTTTCCAGCCCCGCCCGGACGACCGCGGCGGTCGCTTCCGGCCGCAGGGTCAGGCTCCGCCCTTTGCGGTCCTCAAAGGTATACATCTCTTTTTTGACGATGTCGGTCGTGCTGCCGATCGAACGAGCAAAAAGATCGGTCGACTCGAAAACCGGGGTCCGGATCTCCTGGTAATTATAGAGGAAGAAGATATCGCGGCAATTATCTTCGATAAATTGCCAGAGGCCGACTTCAACCGGTAAAATGTCCTTGGTCCCTCGGGGAGCGGTATATTTAGCCATGATTTAAATTATAACATAAATAATCGTTCGGCATTCTGATGAAGGAGCCGTTCCCGCCGAAGATCATTGCCGCCAACCGCCCGTTCGATGATCTTTAGTGGGGTCGCTTGCAGGCTGTAAGGCCAATCCGACCCGTACATTAATCGCTCGTCCCCCAACCGGTCGATCGCCGCTTTGACGATCCCCAGCGGCTGCCAGCTCAGGTCGCAAGAGACGTTCTCATGCTTCGCGACCAATTCCATCAGGCGATACGGCTGGTAAAAGCCGAGGTGGGCAAAAACAAACTGGACTTTGGGGAACGATTCGATGATCCGCCGATAATTATCGACAAAGCCAAACTCGCTTTGCCAGAGCGCTCCCCAGCCGACATGGAGTAAGACCGGCAGGGCCAGTCCAGCCGCTTCTTCGATCAGTTCCAGCAAAGCCGGATCGGCCGGATGGACTTTCTGGATGACCGGGTGGATCTTGAGCCCTTTGCACCCCCGCGCGACATAATCGGCCAGCTTCCGCTTTTTCTCCGGGTCCCGGGGATGGACCGAACAGAAAGGGATCAGTTCAGCGCAATCTTCGCATAGCGCCAGGACGCTCTCCGTCGTCACAAATGGTTCGATCGGCAGGATTACCGCTTTATCCACTCCCGCCAGTTTCAAGGAATCGAGCAGGTTCGGCAGGTTAGCGAAGCGAGTCGTCCCTTTAGCCGAGTCAACGATCAGCGGCTTAAACAAATAATTTAACCGGCCTAAATAAATATTGCCAAACCCCAGCCGCTCATAAAGGTTAGCTTTGTTGGGATGGCGGCTCCCCTCGTCCCGCGTCGCCATAGGGACATCTCCGGGAAAACCATAGATATTCCCCAAATGGACGTGGGTATCAATGATCATCGCAAACCGAGTTCCCGCCCAGTCTCCCCCAGGATTTCGAGCGCCCGGTCGATCTGTTCCGCGGTGTGGGTTGCCATAACGGTACAGCGTAAGCGGCTTTGGCCCTGCGGGACGGCCGGCCAGCGGACGCAAGGGAGAAAGATCCCCTGGTCGAACAAACGGTCGGCCATTTTGATCGCTTTTTCTTCCCCGCCGATCGCGATCGGAATGATCTGCGTTTCGCTCCCTAAAGTATCAAAGCCGAGCCGTTTCAGGCCGGCTTTCATCCGGTCGACATTGACCCACAACGCCCGGCGGAGCTCCGGCCGGGAGCGGATCGCTTTAGCGGCCGCGATCAAACCGGCCGCCGTCCCCGGTGGGAGAGCGGAAGAAAAAATATAGGAACGGGCCCTGATCCGGAGAAAATCAACCAGGGCCACCGACCCGGCGATAAAACCACCGACCCCGCCGAGCGATTTACTGCAGGTCCCCATCACGACGTCAACCTGGCCGCGCAAATTAAAGTGTTCGATCGTCCCGCCGCCGTTTTCCCCCAGCGTCCCGGTCGCGTGGGCGTCGTCGACCATGACCATCGCTTGGTATTTTTTCGCCAGGGCCACGATCCCCGGCAAAGGGGCAATATCCCCATCCATACTGAAGACCCCATCGGTCACGATCAGCTTCCGCTTTTTCTGGTTCTCCCCCAGGATCTTTTCCAGGTCGGCCAAGTCCTTGTGGCGGTAGATCGCCCGGGGTGTTTTGGTCAACCGGCAAGCGTCGATAATGCTGGCGTGGTTTAACTGGTCGCTGACGATCAGGCTGTTTTCCGGCTTGATCGACGGCAAGCCGGGGAAATCGATCCCCTCCATCAACATTGGGATCACCCCGGTGTTCGCCATGTAACCGGTCATAAAAGTAATGACCGCCTCAACCCCTTTTAAGCCGGCCAGCTCCGCTTCCAGCTCTTCCTGCAGTTCGATATTTCCGGAGATCAGGCGGGAGCCGCCGCAGCTGGTCCCGTATTTTTTCGTCCCTTCGATCGAGGCGGCGATCACGCCGGGATCGGTCGCCAGGCCCAAATAATTATTGGAACAGAACGAAAGAACTTCTCGCCCATCAACCGTTACCAGCGGCCGGGCGGCCGAAGAGACCTTTCGGATCCTGGGATAGAGGCCCAATGCCCTAATTTTTTCCAGCAACTTTTCGATATAATCCATTTTTTACGACCTCACTATTCCACTGTATTTTAATTTATCGCCGGTATTTATCAGCTCGGTTAACGACAGCTTCTCGATCTGGTGCGGCTGAACCTCGCAATAACTATGAAAGACTTCCCGGATCTCTTCCGCCAACTCGTCCGGCCCACCGGTTTCGCTCACGTACTTGACCGACAAACCGTAGTTGTTTTTTCCCACGACGATCTGCGCCTCAACCATTCCCGGTAAATGGAGCAGTTTTTCCCGGAGAGCGACCAGATTAACCTTGTTACCGCTGATCTTTTCCTCATCGAAACCAAGGAGCCGGATCTCGGTCTCCAGGTCAGTAATCCGATTGATATTGTAGAGCCGGATGGTATCCAAGCCGCAATGCGGACAGCGACCGGTCGCGGTCCGCTCAAAATGATCCCCCAGGAAAAAGCCTTCCAGCAGGGTCCCCGCCCCATCAATATTCCAGATCGCGGCGTAGCCCCCCTCGCCTTCAGCGGTAAATTCCCAATCATAAATATAATCCGACTCCGGATCGACCCGCCCAACTTTGACGGTCCTGACGATCGTCGTCAACGGCGCGGTCTGATGGAGCCCCGAACCTTCTTCGCATTCGGCAAAAGAGAGGGCTTTTAATTCCGAAGCGCCATAACCATCGAGAGCGAAAACATCCTTTGCGCCTAAGCCGCGGAACTGTTCTTTGACCTTTTCCCGCTGGACCTCCAGCAGCTTGGTCGCCCCATTCAAAAAAACGACCCGATCGCCGAGCTTGACGTCGGCGGCGCGCGCCTGAGGAAGGAAAGTGTTGGTCAGATATTCGACCATTCCGGAATAAACGTTCGGCGCCGAGGCCTTGGCGATCCCGACCAGCCGTTCCGTTCCCAAGTATCCACCGGATGCGGTGCAAAGATTTAAGTCGGTCCGCAGCTCAGCGCATAAATTGATGATCTGCCAAGCGATATGGGGAGCGTAAGGGAAAAGGTTCATCGCGACCAGGTTCCGGTCATCGTTAAAATGGCGGGTCACGACCAGGTAAGCGGAAATATCGGCCGCGTTCGGCAGCATCGCCGCTTTTTGCCTGGCGGTCAGCAAGACCGGTATTGGCCGGCCCGTTTCCGTACCGCCGGAAAAAGCCGGCATTTTCGGCACAAAGAATTGCCGGACCTCCCGGGTCAACTGATCGCGCCACTGGCGGCGAAAGACCGACAGTATCGCTTTTAATGAAAGGCTGAAAGCCGCGACTTTATCGATTGTTTTCGCGTATTTGAGGTAAGTCAGAAAAACTTCTTCCTTTTTCCCTTCCGGCCTGACCAGGAAGTCCCGGCTACGGTCCAGAAAAAGACGCTTCTTTATTAAAGGAAGACCGAGTTTTTTCCAATCTTCGACCCGGGATATTTTTTTGGGATCGACCTGATGACGGCTGAACAATTCACGATAGATCGCGGTCTGGGGCAGCAAATGACGGGCGGCCGCGGCAAACTTCCGCTCCTGTAATAGGCAGATTTCTTTCCAGCTCAAGCGTTGCAGGTCGGCTAAGGTCAATAATTCTCTCAATATTCCGGCTCCTTCCTCAGCGATCGCTTAAAGTAAATTATACCATCTCTTGATCAGGTATACCCCCTTTTTTCTCAACGACAAATAGATTGAAATTAATGTCAGTAGCTGACGACAAATAGCCAGTATTACCTATGGATAGAACTAATCCAATAACAACATATATCAGACAGTTCCGGCAAATCGGCCAAATGAATGCCGCCCTCCGCCGTTTGGCGTTGAATAATCGCCAGGTCAAGCTCCGCGACCAGGCCGGACTGGAAAGGCCCCTTTCCCCTTCATATTTAAGCCTAACCGGCCTGACCTTGCACCGGGCCGGAGTGCTTAAAGAAGCGGACTTGATCAATCAATATCTGCAAAGCCTGGTCTACTCCCCCACCCCTGGTTCCCGGCCCGCTCTCCCGCCGCATCTCTCGGCCGAAATCCTGGTCAGCCAGCTGCCGATCAGCGAAACCAAATTGATCGCTAAAGAATGGGGCCGGATCGGCGAGATCAAAAAGATCGCCAGGCAATTCGCGCGCCGGGGTTTAGTCCTCGGCCTGTCCGACGAAAAAGGGAATGAATTTGAGTTGCCGACTGACAAAATAAGCTCGGCCACCCTTGCTTTAAAACAAGCGGGCTTACTGACCAGGCTTCGCAATATAGATGTTTTTTTAAGGAGGATCCGTGATACTTACGGCTTAAATCCGGCTCGCGGCTTACCAAATGGCCGATTAAATCTCGCTCGAGCGCTTGAACAGTATGGGGAAAGCGTTAATAAGCTGGGCGAGCGGTCCCCCCAACTGGAACAAACGATCTTTGAAGCGGCAATCGAAAGCAATCTGGAAACCCAGCTGGTTCACGCGCTGCAAGTCAAATACCAAACAATCATGGCCTTCCTTAACAACTTAAGCGACAACATCTCTGAAGCGGCCATGACAATCGTCAACACCGCCCAGGTTTTCTGGCCGGGGGGGAATCCTACCCTCATGCTCTACGAAGAGTTTGAAGGTAAAAGGTACTTGGTCCCAACCGCTGTCGCCCTCCCCAGCACAATCATCAAAGTGGGCCAGCGGATCATCCGGCGAGAATTAGGCGGTTTCCGGATCCCGGTGCATGAAGATAGTCAGAACCCCCATGTTCAGGCCTTTCTGGAGGAAGGACTAAAGGTTAGAAATATCACTTATCCGGAACATGTGGTCGTTTGCACCAGTTTCGTCGGGGTCGAGCCAAGTGACTATGCCGGCAACCGTAAAATGCAAGCCTTCATGGACAGCCTCCAGGTCGCTTGGCCGGGCGAGCGCGACTTGACCAACCAGCGGACCTGCCCGCTACTGACCGTCCCCCTCAAAGTGATCGACCCGATCAGCGGGGACACCAAGAAGATCGGTCTTCTGGCGATCGTTAAAGAAGGGCCTTTCCTGGAGGAAGACCGCCGGCTGGCTGAATTCTTCGCCAATAACGCCGCTCACCGCCTTCAGGACATCATGATCCGGAGAGAGCTCAGGGCGGCGGTCGGCGCGGCCGAAAGTTCGGCCAAGGAAGCCCGAGCTTACGCCCAAAAATTAGAAGAGATGCAGCAACTGCAACTTGATGAAGAACGGCGGCGCGCCATGGAGGTCGTGGCGGCGGTCATGACCCACGACGTTAAAAATATTTTACTGCGGGGAGCGGTCATGAACGAGAACAATCACCGCGCCTTCCGCGACTGTCTAGTCGAACTCGATGTCACGGCACGGGCCCTAAGGTGCGGGATCAGCCCTAAAGCGGAAGAGTTCGACGCGCTCGTCAAACGGGCCGATCAGCTGCGGGCTTCTTTCGAAAACACCCAACAAATGCTCGGCGAAGCCGAGGAAGCGGTCCGGGGGATGCTGCTCCTGGCCAGCCAGGGGAACGGGAGCGTCGCGATAAAAAGTTTTCTGGAAACGATCCTGCCTAATTTCCAGATCATGGCCAAGAAGAAAGGGATCACCCTGGTCGCTAAGCTGGACGGGCTGGAAGGCCGCGACGCCATCGCGATCCCTCAGTTCAAACTTGGAGCGGTCCTTTCCAACCTGATCCTTAACTCAATTGACGCTTTTTCCGGGCTCGATCTCACCCCCAAAACGATCGTTGTCTCCGCCCGGCGTGAAGGGGAAACAGTCAGGATGTCGGTCAAAGATACCGGCTGCGGGATCCCGGACGATTTTCAAAATAAACTATTCCAACCGGGGATGACGACCAAGGGAACGGCCGGGACCGGGTTTGGCTTGGTCCAGGTCGAGCAGGTTATAACTGAAAGCGGCGGCAGGGTCGCCGTTAAAAGCAGCGTTGCCCTGGAAGATCATGGTTCGGAATTTATTTTAACGATCCCCTGGATCGCCAAAAAAGGCCCCACAACGCCGGTCCCGTCCGATCCAACGCAAGCGCTCCTCCAACCCAAAAAGGTCAGGGTTGTCTACGTTGACGATCAGCAAGGGAACCTCGATCATTTCCCGGGCTTTCTCGCCCCACTCGGCATCCCGAAAGAGAATATCGTCACTTACAATGACCCGGCCCAACTGCTGGCCGACTTCCGTGACGGCAAGATCGAACCAACCCTGATCATTTCCGATCAAGACATGGGCCCCTGGCGCGGCGATCAACTTTTACGCCAAATCGTAGCTACCTGCCGGGGCAAGAACATTAACCCGCCGTTTCTGGCAATCTTCAGCGGTGAGGCGCGGCCGGCAACCGAGACCGTTCAGGCTTTGCAAGTCGATAATATCCATTGGATCGTCAAAGGGGCACACCTGGACGCGATCCGCAATACTATGGCCTCGATCATCCAGGGGAATAACGGAGCCGGAATAACTAAACCCTCCGACCCCGCCCCAGCGCCGACCGCATATTTCGCCTACTATCAGCTGGTCGCCCATAAGACCAACAATTACCTGGCCAAGATCTCGCTCTGCCTCGAAACTTATGTCAGGAGTGGTAACCCCGGGTATCTGGCGGCAGCCAATGAACAATTCGCCGAGTTCGGCCGTTATCTCGCCTCATTCCAAACCTTTTACGATCAATTCGCGCCGGCGAACCTGGCCGACAAAAAGATCGAGACGCTCCCACTCCCCGAAGAGATCAGGGAAAATTATTTGCAGTGGGATAATCTGCCGAAAGACGAACGTTATAAACTGGCGGTCATCAGTTCGGTCTATCAGGAAAAGGCAGCCAAGCTCCTGCCGGAACAACACCTGGTCGACCCACTAGTCTTCGCCGCCGTCGCCGCCAATCCTTCCGCCAGGCGGGAAGCGGTCCAGCCGATCGAAGCGCTCCTCCAGCAAATAGCCGATCTCAACCAGGCCTTCCTGCTTGATCCGGCCAGCCGGGACAAAGATAACCTGACCCTGTTCAGTCTCTACCGGAAAGAGATCGAGCCCAAGACCGAGGGCCCTCGCCTCGCCTTTCTCGGTTCCTTTACTCACTATCTTAATAATATTCTTTGCGGCTTTACCGGCACTTTAAGCTTTATTGCCGAAAACGATTATCGCTTTGAAGATGATGATCGCAAGACTCTGGATGAGTACCTTGAAAAATTCAAGCTGATCAGGCAAACGCTCAAAACGATCAGCGAGCAGAATAATGACCAGTTCGATCTGGACCAGTTAACCGTTCTCTTCAATAATCGGCAGAAAGCAACGGAACTGACCGGCAACCTCTCCTCCGAGGATATAGCCGAGATCCGATCGTTAGCCGGTTTTCTGCAAACCGAACTCTTCGGGCTGATCGATCTTAATGGCTTGAGAATGGCGATCTCGCTTTCCATCACCAGCCCGGGAAGTGAAGCAGGAAGAATTATAACCGACCAGGTCTACCAAAGCGTTAGACTATTCAATACGACCCTGGCCGCTCTACGGAACGGCGGACGAAGCAGTCTGCCGCCGGAAACGCTCCGGGTCACCAGCCTTTTCGATCAATTGGCCCCCAATTAAACCGGCGTTAGCCGCCGCCCATCATCCGGATTATCTCAACGACAGCCTGCTCTTTCAGGCTGGTTTTCTGGAACTTATCCCGTTTAACGATCCGGCCGTTAAGCTCGACCGCGCAGGCCCGGGGCGGGACTTTGAATTTCCCGAGCAGATCGGCGATCGACGCGTCGGCCGGTACCTGCCATTCCCGGCCGTTAACAATAATTTTAATCATCCCAGGATCCTCTCCCAATCCTTCCAGACCGGCTCATACCCGGCCGCCCGCAAGGCCGCGACCACCTCTTGCGGGGTCCGTTCATCGGAAATATCAAATTGCTTGCCGCTTTGAGCGTCGAGCGCGTAGCCGCCCGGAGCGGTCTTGGAACCGGCGCTCATCTGGGTCATGCCGAATTGAAAGATCTGGTCGCGGAAAGCGGCCTTTTCCCTGGTCGATAAAGTAAAGCCGATCTCGGGAAAGAGCAACCGCAAAGCGCAGATCAAACGAAGGAAATCAGCGTCGGAAACAGGGTATTTCACCTGATAGTTCGTTTCCGCCGGATTGATCCGGGGAAAACTGATCTGCAGCTGGGTTTGCCAATAATCTTTCAAGAGAGAGGAAACGTGCTCCGCCAGTTTCAACGCTTCTTCGCGCCAGTCATAAAGTCCGAGCAAAAAACCAAGGCCGACTTTTCTCATTCCGGCTTCAGCCGCTCTCGCCGGCGCGCCGTAGCGCCAATCGTAATCCCGTTTCGGCCCGTCCGGATGGACCGCCTGGTACGTCGGGCGATGGTACGTTTCCTGATAGATCGTCAGCCCGTCGACCCCCGCTTCGATCAAAGAGCGGTACTCTTCGGTCTGCATTGGATAGACCTCGATCGAGATCGACGTAAATTTCTTTTTTAATTCGGTAATGATCTGGCGCAGGTAACTGACCGGGGCTTTGCTTGGATATTCTCCGGTCAGGACCAGCAGATGCTCAAAGCCCTCCCGACTGACGCAATCAGCTTCCTGTAACGCTTCTTCTAAAGTTAAGGTCACCCGTTTGATCTTCGAGCGGCGGTTAAAACCGCAGTAGATACAACTGTTAACGCATTCGTTGGAGAGATAAAGCGGGGCGTAAAGTTGGATCGTCCGGCCGAAGTGTTTCAGGGTTTCCCGCCGGGCGGCGACCATTAGGTCCGGAAGCGCGATCTCTCCACGGATGATCCGTTCAAATTCCCGCCGGTTCATAAATGCAAGGGGCTGGAAGCACGGGCAAGAGGACTGCCACCGATCATTCCGGCCAAATAAGCCTGCCGTCCCGCGGCCACCCCCAACTTAAAAGCCGCAGCCATCGCGACCGGGTCATCGGCCGCCGCGATTGCGGTGTTAACCAAAACCGCCGCCGCCCCCATCTCCAGCGCTTCGGCGGCGTGGGCGGGACTCCCCAGACCGGCGTCGACGACCACCGGCACTTTCGCCTGTTGGATTATGATCTCAATGTTCGCCCGGGTCCGTATCCCCTGGGCGGAGCCGATCGGCGAACCAAGCGGCATAACAGTCACGCACCCCGCCTCTTCCAACCGCTTAGCCAGGACCGGATCGGCATTAATATAAGGAAGGACTTTAAACCCTTCCTTCACCAGGATTTCGGCCGCCTTTAAGGTCTCGATCGGATCAGGGAGCAGAAAACGCGGATCAGGGGTTACTTCCAGTTTGACCCAAGTCGGGAGGCCAAAAGCTTTCGCCAATCTTGCCAGCCGGACCGCTTCGTCGGCGCTTCTTGCTCCCGAGGTATTCGGGAGGATCAGGTATTTTTTGGGGTTAATATAACCTAGGATATGATCACGGGGATTTTCCAGGTCGACCCGGCGCAAGGCGACGGTCACGATCTCCGACCCCGAAGCTTCAAGCGCTTTCTTCATCACCTGGGGGGAAGAAAACTTCCCGGTCCCGAGCAGGAGCCGGGATTTAAACTTTTTCTTGGCGATAACCAGCAAATCCTTCATTTCTACAGTATACAAAGAATTGCACCCCTCCGCAACATAAGGTAAAATCAGCTTCCGTGCGCTCTTTCTTATTACTATTGCTGATTTTACTTGCTTGCCCAGCGATGGCTTCCCCGGAAGCGCTGTCGTTTAAAAGTCTATGGCAGCAGACCTCGATCGAAACCGGCGCCAGCTTGATCAAGCAGTACTCGGTGAAGGGGCTCCGGGTCAAAGAAGTCTACTATTCCGGCCGCCCGCAAAGCGGCCAGGCAACCAGGATCTTTGGTTACTATTGTTACCCGGAACATTTCACCCCGCTCCCCGCCCTGCTTATTGCCCACGGCGGCGGCGGCTCGGCCGATATTAACACCGCGCTCCGCTGGGCACGCTATGGTTACGCGGTCCTGGTGATCGACCTCCCGGGCAAAGGAAAACAACGCCGGCGGTCGCGCTCGACCGGCCCCGACATGGACGTCAAGAACTTACTCAACACGGCCGACCCCGCCAGCAATTACTTATTGTTCGCCGTGGCGGCCGCCCGGAACGGGATCGATTTTCTCTCCAAGCAACCGGAAGTCGACCGGAACAAAATCGGGATGATGGGCTTGTCCTGGGGCGGGGTTCTGACCCTCCTGACCAATGGCCAGGAACCTCGGCTAAAAGCGGCGGTCAACGTGTTTGGCGCCGGCTTTATCCCCGAAGGGTGCACCTGGCAAGAGCAGTTCCGGTCAAAAAGCCACCTGGAAAGAGTCCACTGGAACAAACTGCTCGATCCAAGCAATTTTCTGGCCAGCCAACGGTCGCCGATCCTTTTTATTACCGGGACCAACGACCATTGTTATTATCTCCATACTTTCCAGAAAAGTTATGATCGGGTAAAAATGGACAAGCAATTTTACCTGGTCCCGAATCTCCGGCATCAATTCTCGTCGGGGACCGCCGCGGTCGCCCGAACCTGGTTCGATCGCCATTTAAAAGTGAGGAGAAATTTCCCGAAGGTCAATTTGCTTTATGGCTTGGCCCCTGGCGGCGTAACTATCACCGCGGAAGTTAGCAGCGATTATCCAACCAGTAATGTCCGGTTATACTACGCGACCGGGAAGGTCAGCGGTTGGACGCGAAAATCATGGCAAAAGATCACCGGCACCCCGGAAAATAATAAATACACTTTTTTCGTTCCCGGTTCGCTGATCGCGCCGGAGATCGTCTTTTTTGTCAGCGCGGTCGACAATGAATGGGGCGCCAGTTCAACCCTGGCCCGCTCACTCTTCCGGTTAGCTTTAGACAAGAAACAAGTAAGTTACGCGGTGTCGGCCCCGATCTCCCGCCTCTACGACCATCAAGCCCCTTACTTCGTTCTTAGCCGCTATAAAATGCCAAAGCGGTTAAAACTGGCTTACTCAATCAGCGAGGAAGCGTACCGGATCAACCCCCTGCCGGAGCCAAGACAGGCGCGGGGCTTATTGTCCAAATGGTTCTTTTTTCTCAAAGTCAGGCAGGTAAGCCTCATTGCTCCGCGGGTCCTGGATAAATAAATTATCCAGCCCAATCCTCTCGGCATAAGCGACAACCTCATTGTATTCCGCGGCGGTTAGAGAAGTCGCCAATTCGGGAAATTCGGCCGCCCGGTGACGCGGACTATACTGCGCCATCAAGCTAACGAAAAGATCAGGGGAAAGAGCCAAATAATCGAGGACCGCCCGGCTTCCGGCCAGTCCACCGGGCAAAACAAGATGACGAACGATCAACCCCCGCCTCGCTATTCCGTCTTCAGCAAGCGCTAAATCTCCGACTTGCCGGAACATTTCAAAGATTGCCGCCTTGGCGGTCTCAAAATAATTTTTCGCGCCGGAGTATTTCAAAGCGGCCGAGTCGTCGCCGTATTTAAAATCAGGGAGATAAATGTCGACCAAGCCGTCAAGCGCCTCTAAGAGTTCTAAGCTGTCATAGCCGCTGGAGTTCCAAACGACCGGCAGTTTGAGGCCATTGGCTCGAGCTTCCTTCAAGGCTTCAACTATCTGCGGGCCATAATGGGTCGGTGAAACCAAATTGACATTGTGCGCCCCCTGGTTTTGCAGTTGAAGCATAATGCCGGAAAGCTCTTCGCTGCTTACTTCTTGCTGCTTACTTGCCCCCTGA
This sequence comes from Candidatus Margulisiibacteriota bacterium, assembly GCA_041650855.1. NCBI lineage: Bacteria > Bacillati > Candidatus Margulisiibacteriota > Candidatus Margulisiibacteriota bacterium. The sequence goes on along the minus strand of JBAZKJ010000006.1, from coordinate 520 downwards.
CTGATCTGGTAATTCTGGCAAAAAACACAGCGCAAACTGCAGTGGGTAAAAAAGATCGTCCCCGATCCTTTGGCGCCGGAAATGACCGGTTCTTCGCCGTGGTGGAGGCAATAGGAAGAAATTTCAATTTTCGCGCCGGCTCCGCAGAGTCCCCGCTGGCCGGCCAATCGGTCAATCCCGCAGCGATGCCCGCAAAGCTGGCAGTTAGTTAAACTCATTTGCTTAATTATACCCTGAAGCGATCGGGTTAATCCCCTCGGTTGACCAGGTATTTGGAGAAATCCTGATAACCAATGGTCCGATCGATAAATTTCATCAGGTCAAAGTTCACTCCGCCGTAAAAATTATGGGGGTTCTTTTCGTCAGCCGCGGAGATCCGCTCCCAACCCAAATATAAGCCCAGCGGCAAACCGGCAAACAAACCTTTGTCCCAGCGAGCGTCAAAGCCGAGACCGCCACCCCGCAACCGCCGTCCCTCGCCGGCGATCTTCCGCTCACCCGCCGGCACAAGCCCAAAATG
>JBAZKJ010000005.1 GCA_041650855.1 Candidatus Margulisiibacteriota bacterium | reverse complement strand
GGAGCGGTGCAGGTTCGCGGAGGGGTGCAGTTTCGCGGCGCGGTGCAGTTTCGCGGAGGGGTGCAGTTTCGCGGCGCGGTGCAGTTTCGCGGAGGGGTGCAGTTTCGCGGCGCGGTGCAGTTTGGAAACAAAATATATTTTACAGCGCGATTACATTTTATCATTCAACGGCTTTGGATCAGAAAACCGTTGCACGTATGCGTTTGATACGGACCAAGGAATTTATATCCGTTGCGGATGCTGGGCCGGATTTATTAAAGATTTTCGGAAGCAAATTATCGAAACGCACGGGAAGGACAAGGCGGCGCGAGAATATCTGGCGATGTGCGATCTGATCGAGTTGAGATACGGTCGTTAAATAGCTGGTGCCGACGGGCCGAAAGTGGCAGCGTGCCGAAAACAATGCCGACGAGCATTGACGGGTTGCCAGCCAGCGAACGCCGGGCGGGGTGAAGCACTCCCCCGCTCGGCGGCGGATTAAAGATGGCGGGGTGTTGTAGCGGTAGCATATTCGTCATTGGCTTGGCGAAAGGGTCAAGGGTTCGAGTCCCCACCCGCCAAAATAGGAGGAGAAGGTAAAATGGGAGAACTGAAAATTTTCCAAAGGATAAGATTGTTTTTTAAGCAATTATTTTGTTGCCACAAATGCCATGTCGAGCCAACAGACAAGAGCGCCCAGGTTATTGTAATAATTTGCGATGTTTGTGGTAGGGTTTTTGTTTTTGATAAAGCGGACTGGATGTGACTTCAGCCAGAGAAAGGAGCGGGGGATGATCGCCACAACAAGCCTTGACGAGCGTTTCGTTGCCGCCTCCGGGACCGGCATGGAAGGGATCGACCAACAGATCGACTTCAGTATCGGCCTGAAAGAACTTCGGCGGAAGGTTAAGGAACTTGACTCAAAATATCAGCGAGCTTTTTTTCTCATGTATGGCCAGGAAGATTTGCCAAGTGAACGGTGGCTAATGAGAAGACTAAGAATATCTAACCGTCAAGTACGGAACCTCAAGCGTTTCTTCAAAATGTTTTTTTCGTAACCCGACTCCCCACAAAGTGAGGGGGGGGGCGGAGCAGTGTTTTGACCTTGCTCCGCTTATTTTTTCCTTATCAGATAAGGGTTACAGCCGAATTCACTCTTTTCGCCAGCCATATATAGAGGGACTTATAACAGAGGCCGTGACCAAACGGCCCTCCCTCTATGGGGGTAAGGGTGAAAAAACTATCGGTCTTGCTGTTGGCGCTGATGATCTCGATGCTCTCGGTCCCTTCGTTCGCGCTTGATGAGATCGATGATATCTTCGGCTTGAACAACTTGAACTCCGATTCCGATTACGATCAGGCCCGGCCGGTCGGTCACCGGCATATCAGGGTCAAGGCCAAAGACCGGATCATCCCCCCCAACTCCCCCATGCCTTGTCCGCCTGTTCAAGGTCCGGTCCAGACCCAGGATCTTGATAACGAAGTCCCGACAGTAACCCCGGTGGCCCCAGCCGCACCCTCCTCCCCCGCTGCCCCCGCGGTCTGGGGCCGCTCGAGTTTCAAAAGCAAACCCCGCCGGTCGATCTTCGCCGTTGGCTTCTACGGCGATCTCCCCACGCTTACGATTTCTCCCAGGCCGGAGAATGAAATCACTCTCGGCCTGACCGCCTGCAATGGAGACTTGCGCGCGGTAATCCGGGGGGCCGGTTCCCTTTATCAGTCAGCCGATCCCCTGACTACGGTAAAAGCCGGTCTCTCTGTCTTCCCCGGGGACGTTCCCGCTTGGGGCGTCTTCGTCGGTTTTGAACAAAAGATAGCCGAAAATCTCCGGCTCTTTGCCGATCTCTACCCGGTCATGGCCGGCGGCCAGACCGTCATCGGCCGGGTGATCTACGGCGGGAGGATAGACCTCTGAACCAGACACCTCTTGCAGGTTCGGCTGACCACGCCCCTCATGCAGGGGCGGCCGCCGCTACCGCCAAACTCCCGTCGCCGTCCAGCGTGCAATGCACGGCCAAGAGCAAGCGGAGCGGGGTGCAATGTCGTAACCGGGCGATCCTCGGCAAGGATAAGTGCCGGATGCACGGCGGCAAGACCCCGATCAAGAGCGGCCTCTACTCCAAGTACGCGATGAAAGGCCTGGCCGAGAAGATCGAAGAAGCCTCGAACGACAAAAAGTTGACCGATGTTCGGGCGCTCATCGCCGTTCAGGCCAGCCTCATGAACTCTTACCTTGAAAAGTACAAGTTTGCCAAAGCGATCGGGCAGGAGGAGATCGAGGTCTTGATGACTATTTCCGATACGATCGGCAAAAACATCGAGCGGCTGAACAAGATCGAGAATGGCGAGACCTTTAACGTCAAGATCGACGTCGTTCAGCGGTTCGTCCTCAAAGCGTTCGAGATCATCAAGATCTTTATCCCGGATGCCAAAACCCGGGAGGCGTGCGGCGCGGCGCTGATGAAGGCGGGGGTTGCATGAGCTTAGACTTACTCGAACGCCCGGCGACTTCGCTCCCGGCGCTCAGAAAAGCGGTCGAGACCGTTACGGTCGAAACGCTCCTGGCCGATCTCGGCCGCCGCCTGGCCGACCGGCCGCTGACCGAAAGGACGACTTTTGAGCACTGGTTGACCGAAAATTACTTCATTGACGGCCGCCGGTTCGGGTTCGAGGGCTATGAGCCGCTACAGCAGGTCTACTTCGACGATCACCCGGACATGGTGATAATGAAGTCGGCGCAATGCCGGATCAGTGAATACCTGATCGCCTACGCTTTCTATTTCGCGCTTCAACGTGAGGAAAACGTCTTCTATGCCATGCCGGCCAAAGACCAGATCAAGGACTTCGTCATGGGTCGGGTCGACCCGAGGATTGACGAATCCCCCCGGCTGCAGGCGCTCATCCGCAAGACCGACAACAGCGGCCTTAAACAGGTGGGGCTGAACTTCATCTACTTCCGGGGATCGCAGAACCAGCGGCAGATCAAGTCGGTCGACGCCGGTTGCGACATCCTGGACGAATTCGACGAGATGGTCCAGAAGAACGTCCCGACCATGAAGAAGCGGCTCGGCAGTTCGAAGTACGGGATCGTTAAAGAGGCGAGCACGCCGACCTACTTCGAGTACGGGATCCACGCGGAGTACCTGAAGAGCGACCAGAACGAATACTTCCTGAAGTGCGATAAGTGCGGCAAGTGGCAGACGCCGGACTGGCTGAAGAACATCCGGCCGGCGCCGACCCGCGACAAGGCGATTCCGAACCCCGACCGGGTAGATCTGGTCTGCAGCGACTGCGGAGAGCCCCTAAACCGGGCCCAGGAGGGCGAGTGGCGGCCGCAGAACCCCGGGGCCTTAAAACGCGGTTATCACATCTCTAAACTCATTTTTAAAGTTACCAACCTCCTGGCTCTCTGGATTGAGTACCGGGATACCCTGAACCTCCAGGACTTTCATAACGGCAACCTTGGCCAGCCCTACGCACCGGCCGGTGGCAAGCTCGACGACCTGGCGCTGAACGGCTGTCGGGAGGCGTACACGATCGAAAAAGCGACCGGTTGCACGATGGGCGTCGACGTCGGCGACCTCTACCACGTCCGGGTGTCGATGAAGGACGGAACGAAAAAGAAGGCGGTCTTTATCGGTACGGTCAAGAACACGGAGGAGCTGGACCGGTTCATGAAGAAGTTCGACGTCCGCCGGTGCGTGATCGATGGCCTGCCGGAGACCCGGGAGGCGACGAAGTTCGCCTTGCGCTTCCCCGGCCGGGTCTTCCTTGCTTATTACCTGCTCAAAGACCCGAATAAGACCTACGAATTCAAGAAGACGGAGAAGCCGCTCAAGGTCCTGATCAACCGCACCCGGGCGATGGACGAGACCGGCAACCGGTTCATTGAGCGCGAGAACATCATCCCGATGGAGGCCAACACGATCCCCGGCTACTACGACCAGCTGAAGGCGCCGCAGAAGATCAAAGTCACCGGCGCGGACGGTAACGAGGCGTACTCCTACGTCGAGGGGAGCCGGGCGGACCATTACTACCATGCCGAGGTCTACGACGACATCGCGGGGCAGGGGCAGCAGCAATATGGGATTTGTGTGGTTTAAGGAAGTGAGATGGGAATAGTCAGAGAATACCTTGATGCTTTTCGGATGATGCGCGAACTTGGCCGTAAGAATTCGAGTTTCCGCGTGATCCGGGAATGGGGGGGAGAGGGTGGGGGACCGGCGCGGAGTAAGTTTATCAACACCGCCGATTACTTAAGTGCGGCCCAAGCGCTTCACTGGGTAGGCATCAGCTGTTCGTTGATTGGAGAAGACGTTGGCATGGCGAAGGGTGGGGTGTACGACCGAAAATCGAAATTGGTCGAGGACGAGGACTTGGTACAACTACTAGAAAACCCGAATCCCACCATGACTTCGTTTCAATTTAACGAGATGATGTCCTGGTTCCTGCTTCTGGCCGGCAACGCCTATATCCTAAAAACCGCGACGAACATGTTCGAGAAGATTAAAAACCGGCCCGGAGCCCTTTGGCTTTTGAACCCTGCCCTGACCGAGCCGGTCGTCGATGTCCGATCGCGGCAATTGACCGGCTATGAAATGCGGTGGGGCACGGAGACAGTCAGGTTTGCCCCGGACGAAATTGTCCACCTCAAACTGCCGAATCCAATGGATGACTTCCGGGGCATGGGGAAGATTCAGTATAACGCAACCCTTTTTAATACCGATCTCGCGGCGCAGATTTATAACTGGAACTTTTTCGAGAAGGGCGGCCAACCAGCGACCGCGCTGGTGCTCCCCGAACATCAAGAACCGGAACAGATCAAGGAACTCGAGGAGCAGTTTGAGAAATATCGCGGCGTCAAGAATTCCCACCGAAACATTACATTGCACGGCGGGATGGACATCAAAAATATAGGGCTGTCACAAAAGGATATGGCGTTTTTCGAACTCATGAAATATACCCGCGAAGGGATATTGGGGATCTTCAAAATCCCGCCTGCTATTGCCGGCATATTCGAGGCTGCCACGATAGCGAACTCGAATTCTCAATCTCAAGACGCCTTCTATTGGGCCAGAGCCGTCTATCCGTTACTGGTTCGGATTCAAGAGGCCAAGACTATCGGGATTGTCCGTTTATTTAATCAGAGTTGGGGATACTACTACGAAGACGTAAGGCGCAAGGACAATGAGCTGAACATGAAACTTTACAGCCAAGGCGTCCTGAACGCGGGCCTTTCGCCGAACGAGGGTCGGGTGTTGTACCTTGATCTACCCAAGGTTGAAAAGAACCCGGCGATGGACGGTTATTACCTGCCGATCAATATGATTCCGATCGCCGACGCCGCGGGGACGACCGAACCGGCGCCGCCGGCCGGCGGGAAGCGGTTCGGGACCAAGAAAATTACCGCCAGCGTTCGGCAGCAGATCTATAAGGCATCGCTGAATACCCGGAAAAAGATTGGCAAGACGATCAAAACCGAGATGAAAACGTTCTTTGACCGGCAGGAGGAACGGGTCCTGGCCAAACTGGAGACCCAAAAGAGCTTGACGCTGGAGAGGAAGATCTCCGCTGAAGATATCTTTGATTTTGAGCGGGAAAAGACCGAACTGCTGCAGCGGATTCGAAAAGGCCATCTCGGCGTCATGCTCCGGGCGATCGAGGACGTCAATGGCGCTTTGGGGACCGAAGTCGAGGCTTCGGTCGAGAACCCGCAGGTAACTGCCGGTATCGCCCGGCTCGCGCAGAAGGTGACGCTGGTCAATCAGACCACGAAAGACGCGATCGACGCGGAGATCCGTGCTGGCGTCGATGCCGGGGAATCAATAGCTGATCTGAAGGCCAGGATCGAAGGGATCTACGATCAGGCGCGCGGCTACCGGGCGGAGATGATCGCCAGGACCGAATCGGCGGCCGCCTACGATCGGGGATCGATCTTGAGCTACAAGGCGGCGGACATTCAGTTCGTTGACGTCATCGGTTGCACGACGTTTGAGCCGGATTCGGATTGCGGGGCGACCCATATCCCGATCGACGAAGCCGACGGTTTGGAGTTTCATCCCAACCATACCGGCTGCATTGTTCCGGAGGTGGGCTGATGGAATTGCAGCTTTTGAGGAGTAAAAAAACTAAAGTCGAGATAAAAAAAGGGGGAAAAGGCAAATGTTAAAAAATAGGAAGATTTTATCGGTCGAGGATTTAAGTGCGGGCCGGTCGGCGGGCGACGTCGAAGGGATTATGCAGTTTGCGATCGAAGAATTTAAGACGACCACAAACGACAAGGGCATTGTAACGATCGAAGGCTACGCCAATACCAAAAATAAGTTAGACCGTTACGGCGATGTGCCGACAGTCTTCTCGGCGCTCCGCAATTATGTCTATGAACTCGAGGAATTCCACAAAAATCCGGTTTGCCTGCTTGACCATTGGAACCAGGTCGGGAATATCGCCGGTTCGTTCAACCCCAAAATGGGTGGCTTGATCGTCGAAGATGAAATTGGTCTGAAATTTAAGATGGTCTTTTCCGCCTCTGACTTCCCCCTCTGCAAACATGCCCGCACTGTTTATTCCGAGGGCCACGGCCGGGCGCTGTCGATCGGCGGCCGGTGGTATTGGGAAGACAAGGACCATCCGGAGTATTTAACTTACGCGAAAATCTTTGAGATTTCGCTGGTAGGAGTAGGAGCCGATCCCGATGCGCTGACGCGCAAAGGGCTTTATCTTCCAGGGGAGGCCGAGAAAAGCACGGCGAAAAAACTTCAAGGTTGCTTAGCAGCCTATGAAGCGAGTATCAACGCCGGCGAAGTATTGAGCCCGGAAGACGAGGGCGCTTTGAGTGAAGCGCGGGAAAGGCTGAATAAAATGATCAATAAGGGGGAAAAAACATGTCAGATAATGATAGTAAGACAGTGACCCTGAAAGATGTCCGGGATGAGATCAAAGGTGCAGTAGGCCCAGCCGTTGAGGAGGCAATAAGAAAAGCGATCCCAGTGGTTGATCCGGTAGCGGAAGAGGCGAAAGCCGGGGCCGCAACGAAGAGAATTATCGAGGAGGTCTTAAAGGCGATCCCTCTCGATGCCAAAGGTTTCCCGGCGGTCATTCGGCAGCAGGGTGACAAGCGTCATTTCGGTGAGGTTCTGAAAGCGATCAAGATGAACGATTCGTACCTGGTCGATAAGTACAAGATGCCTCTCGTCAATCTCGAAGGCGACAAGATGGTGAATGGCGATCAGAAGGTCATCACGGTTGGCAGCTCGACATCAGGCGGCTACATGGTCCCGATCGAATACGAAACGCAGATCATGAGCATTGCGGAGGAGTACGCGGTCGTTCGTCAGCTAGCCACAAAGGTGGGAATGAAGTACAACACCAAAAACCGGCCGATTGTCACCGCCGGGATCGCGGCCTACTGGCTGGATGAAAATGCGGCCGGGACGCCAGCCGACTGGACCTTGGGCCAGATCCAGTTAGTGGCCAAGAAGATGATGTGCTTGACCAAGGTAAGCAACGAGGATCTGGAAGACAGCGATCCCAGCGCTGAGGCCACACTGATCCGCGAGTTCGGTATCGCGATTGGGAACAAGGAAGACTCGGCCTTCCTTTACGGTGCCGGTTCCGGAACGACCGATCCGATCACCGGAATTTACAACCTGGCCTCGATCGTGACCGTCGCCGCCGGAGCTAATTTTAGTTTCGACGACGTGTTTGAAGGGATCGGGCAGGCCAAGGCGAATAAGGCAAAGAAAATCGACCTTATTTACAATCCGATCCTCGAAGGGAAGTTCCGCAAGCTTAAAGGCACCGATGGTCAGTACCTCTGGGCCAATGCTGCGGGTGCTACCCCGAACACCATCGCCGGATACCAGCTCCATGACGATTACAACGTCCCGACCACCTTGGGAACCGGAGGCACCGATACCTTCCTGGTCGGCGGCGACTTCTCCAACGCTTACATCGGCGATAAGCGGGGGATTATAATCGCGCAGGGCCTCGACAGCACGGACTTCAGTTACGACTTAACGTCGTTCCGGGCTATTAAACGGACGGCCTTTACGGTTCACGCCGCCCTGCAGAGCCGGTTCTTCCGGGTTTCCGGCATAAAAACCGCCTAAATAAAATAGGCTGTTAAACCGCTATGGGGGGCGGGATATAAATACCCCGGGTTTCGAGGAAATGGAGGAAAGCGATCATGGCAAATAAATTAGAGACGAAATACGCGACTCATGCTACGGCTTCGGAGCTCACCTTTCGGGGGGATAAAAACAGTCAGGTTGTAGTCAAAAATATTGACTCGACTTCGGACAAAGCCGGTTCGGTAATCGGCATTTTCGAGAAGACGACCGGTCCCTACACCCTGGATGGTGCCGCGGCTTCCGGCCAGGCAGTCGTTCCGCTGGCCGCGACTTCCGGGCTTACCAATGGGGATAAGGTCGTGATCCGGTCCAAGACCGACATGACCAAGTTCGAGAAGGGGGTCATCAGCAGCATCTCCGCCGGCGTCAGCATCACCCTGGCCGGGAACCTGACCTATACCTACGCGTCCGGCGATGAGGCGTTCGAGATGATGACCACGATCGCATCAATCGCCAACGGTGCCGCATCGAAAAACCGTGGGAACGGTCAGCCGGTGGCGGCGGCGGCGGAGAATTCCCCACTTTATGCGGTGCTTGACAGCACCTCTGCCGGCGATCTGTCGATGACGGCGGAATACGTTCCGGTCGAGGGGGAGTAAGTTAGTCAGAGGGGGAGGGGCGCGGCCTCTCCCCCTTTCTTGACCTAAACAAAACATGAAAGTCCAATGCTTGATTAATCGTCTAATGGAAGGCGGGCTAAAAAGTAGGGGGGACGTCTTCGAGGTGAGCAAAGCACGAGCAAGGCTTTTAATCGACAATGGTTTCGTCGAAAGATTTAAGGACACCGAGCTGATTCCGAATAACATGAGGGCGAATATCTCAGATCAAAAAGGGGGTAAAGAGGGATGAGAAAAACAATCGTTTTCTTTTTCGCGTGCCTATTGCAAGCGGGGGCATGTTTCGGCTTTGCCGAATATGACTACAACCTGACCCGGACCGTAACATCCGGGGCAATGACCGTCATCGATCTATCGTCTTTGGGCCAATCGGCGGCCGTGGTGATCGCCAATGATTCATTGTCGAGCGAAGTCTATGTAAATTGGGACGGTAGGATTACCCAGGAGGCGGAGATGTCGACGGATGGCTGGCGGTTGCTCCCCGGCGAAGTTCAGAGCCGGGACATGCAGACCAAGAAAATCCGGCTAAAGGCCCAGACCGGCAGCGTATCGACCAGGATCGGGGTCGTATTCTAAAAAAGGGGTATGAAAAGATGAAAAAACAGATCTTGCTTCTCTTGTTTCTACTCATGCTCGTCTTCGTAGGGCTTCCCCTACGGCCATGCCCTGCCCGCGCGGCCGGAATCATGCACACCAGCGGCAGCGTCATGCTGACCACCGATTCGGATAAACTTGGTGGCCAGCTCCCGGCTTATTACCAGACGGCTTTCGGGTTTAACGCTCACACCGGAGAGGCGATCGCCCACGGGACCACCGGAGCGATCGTAGGGACATCAGACGCGCAAGTTTTGACCGGAAAAACTATCAATGCCAGTCAATTGGTAGCCGAATCAATTACCGGCGCCAAACTGGCGGCCGATCTTGGCATCAGTACGACCGGCAATATAACAGCGGCGGCATTTACTACGGCCGGTACGGTTGAAGCGGGATGGTTAAAGGGTGATGGGACGCAAATAACAGGGCTTACAAGTGGAACGATTACGCAGATTAATGCCGGCTCCGGCTTGACGGGCGGTCCGATTACTTCGACCGGAACGATTTCAATTGACGCCGCCAGTTCGCAAACATTCGCGAATCTGACGGCTACATCAACTATGACGGCAACGATGTTCAGCAGCAATGGTTTGCTACTCGCTCCCCAGGTTGCTTGCCCTTGGGCAGACGCAACGCCGGAGGGATCGTGTTGGATCCCGACCGGGACTATCACCCCCGAAATTTATCTTGGGGCGGGATGGTTGCACATTCAGACGTATTAAATAACAAGCGGGGCCTGGCAAAGCACTCCCGGGCCCCGCTCGGAGGGGAAAAATGTCCTTAGTGATCGATCGACTCTTAAAACTGCCTGATCTTTCGGGCGCGGAAGCGACGCTTCTGACCGCGGACGCGGCGGCGGCCGCCGTGGCATTGTCGGTCGTCAATATCGGGGGCTTCGCGGACGACGACTTCGTGATCGTCGGCCACCCCGGGGAAGAAGACGCGGAGATCGTCCAGGTCACGGCCGCGCCGTCCGGAACGACCATCGCGGTCGGGGCCTTGTCGCGGGCGCACTCGGCCCAGGCGCCGGTAATGGTCGCGGCCTATAACAAGGTCAAGGTCTACCGGAGCGACACCGAGGGCGGGACCTACGCGGAGATCACCGGCAGCCCATTCGCTTTGGAGATCGATCAGCCGTTCACGAACGTCATTGACCCGACCGGTACGGCCGCCAAGTACTACAAGTTCAGCTACTACAACAGCCAAACGCTGGCCGAATCCGACAAGTCGGTGGCGTACCTGGGCGGGAAGCCGGCCGGCCTGTGCAGCCTGGAAGAACTGAAAGAGGAATTGTCAAAGGATCTCGGTGATAAGGTCAGTGACGCCCTGCTCATCAGGTGTATTGACGAGGCGACCGATCGGATCATCCAATACACCGGCGTTCAGTTCGTCAGTAAGACGATCGTCGATGAATACCACGATTCTAATGGCGGAGATTGCTTTTTTACCGACTATTACCCGATCCAGAGCGTGACCTCTCTTTACGACAACGGGACCTTGATGACCTACAACGCTGATCCCGACCTGACCGAATACCACATCAAGCCTGGGCATATCAAGCTTGAGTCTTCCAGCTTCTACCCGGGGGCCAACAGGATAAAAATCAGTTACGTCGCCTATAAAGAGCCGCCGGAAGAGGTGAAGGGCTGCGCGATCAAGATGGCGGCGATCCTGAGCGGCCTCAAGACACGAACGTATTTCGACGAAGCCGGCCAGACGCAATCGTACCTGATCTCTAAGATCCCCGACGACATCTGGACGATCCTGAAGAAGTACAAGCGGAGGACCATCTAATGAGCCTGGAGATCTCGATCGACATGAGGCAGATCGACCAATATAAGGCGATTCTTAAAGTCGCCGGCGAAAAGCTGATCCCGGAGCTTGACCGGGCCGTGGCCACCACGGTCGCCGAGGGCAAGCGGTACATTTCCGAAAAGACGCCGGCCGTGACCGGGAACCTGCGCCGCGGCTTCCAGGTCGTCCGGCTCGGGCCGGGGATCTCGATGATCTACAACTTGGTCAAGTATTTCCCCTTTATCGAAACCGGCGAGCGTTTGGTGCGGGCGCATAGCAACCTCAGAAGCAGGCGGACGTTCGGGGATCGGATCGTTCGGCGTCATGCCGGGCCGGCCAGGATGGTCCTAAATTCGATCCAGCAGATCCGGGAGCGCCTGGCGCTCAACGTCGACGTCGCCTTGACGTTCCTGCTGCGCGGGAGGCCGCTATGACCCTGGCTCTAACGCCCGAAGAAAGCGTCTGGAAGACCGTCGCCGACCGGCTCCGGACCGTGCCGAACGTCAAAAAAGTTTATGAGGGGTATCGGCAAGGGTACATCGATGGGGTCATGCCCTGCATCGTAATGGAGATTCTGCCGAGTAGGGAGGTAAAAGGTCCAGGGCCGAAGATGCTCGAAGTCCCGATGATAATTGAAATTCGGGGCGTAATTGGCATCAAAAATCGTTTAGACGATCAGATCATCGGCGACGATCGATCCCCGGGGATCCTGCGTTTCGAGCGCGCTATAAAATTAGCTTTTGAGGGCAATGATCTAAAACTGAATAACAGGATCCACGGCTACGAAATCGAAACAATGGATAATAAAAACGTAAATGACAACGTTAGGGAGGTGGTGATCAGGTTAACGCTCCAGCTAAATTATCAGGTAGCCGGCCAAAGAACGTAAAGGGGGAATTTATGAAAAAATTGATTTTCAGTCTGTTGATGTGTCTGCTTCTCGTCGGGGCGTCTTTTGGTCTCAAGGTCGACAGCAACTGGGCGAGCACGTCGTGGAATCTGACCTTTGAGGGCTCGTCCTTATCCGACTACGTGTCGACCCCGGGCTGTCAGTACGCCCTGTTGACCGTCGGCGACAGTTCGGTCGGCACGATAACCGCCGAAGCCGTCTGGTACTTGGCACCAGGGTCTACGGTCAGCATCGGTACCGATGCTCTGGTTGCCGGCACGCCGCTTCAAGTCAAATCGCCGCGCGCAAAATTCAAACTTTATGAATCAGGCGCCGGCTACGCGACTGCCGAAGCGATTGTTTATTGCTACTAAGGGGGTAAAAAAACATGAGATCAGGGAATGAAGGTCAACTGAAGTTCGCAATCGAAGACGCCTGGGCGGACGGCAAAACGCCGTCGATCAGCGTTCCGACCTTGAAAAGTACGATCAAGCCGGATGTCGAAATGGCCCCCCGGGACGGAGAGGGCTGCGCCAGCCGCTACGCACCGACACCTCGTGCCGGCAAGCAGTGGACCCCGGGCGGCTGGGAATTCAACGCCTATCCGGACATCCTCGGGTACTTCCTGCTGGTCGCCTACGGCACGCCCAGCACGACCCAGATAAATCCCGGGGTCTATTCGAACGTCTTTCAGCCGGGCGTGGTGTCCGATCAGAGTATGTCGCTCGAAGACAGCAAGGGCGGCGAGAATCCGCTGATGGTCCCCGGTTATAAGATCAAGAAGCTGAACTTCTCGCAGGCGATGGCAGGCGCCGCGCAGTTCCTGATCTTTGGGTGTGACGGCGGGGGTAAGTTCGGGACCGAAGGCTCCCTTACGACCTTCACCTATCCATCGACCTTTCCGCTGATCTTCTCCGAAGCCGCGATGACGATCGCCGGCGCGGCGGCCTATCTGGATTCGGTCCAGTGGACGGAAGATAACGGCCTGGTGGTCCCGAACCACAAGGTAGGGGCCGGAGGGGAGACGATCGAGCCGGACGTTAGCGGGAACTACAAGGGAGAGGGGTCGTTTGTGCTGGACTTCGAAGATCTCTCGAACTGGGATAAATTCCGGCTGGCGACCGACGTCGCGATTGCGATCACCTACACCTCGTCCCAGCTCATCGCCGGCGCCGATCCCTACAAGCTGACGGTTACCATGCCGGTGGTACGGTTCAAAAATCCCTTGCCGGACAGGAGCGGTTCGGCTCAGCTCAAGGAAACGGTCGGATTCGAAATGTTCGCCGGCGACGTCGACGGGGCAAATGTTCCGATCAGCTACACGCTCCAGAGTTCGATCGATTACTCGGCGCTCTAAATTTTGATAAAGGTGGTGAGGTAAATGCGCGAGGTGTTCTATACCCTGGGAGCCCTGGCATTGCTTCACCACCTTGGGGTTCCTGTCTGGGCCGGCCTTCCGTTCCTTACCGCCGTTTTATTCTTCGACCATGACCTCCGGCAGCGTGACGCGAAAGCCCAGGCAGAGATCGAAGTGCAGAGGATGAAAATAATGATGGGGCTTAAAAAATAATGGCCACCGACCAAGAACTACGGTTAATTATCAAGGCCCTCAAGGAAGGGCAGGGGATCGAGCAGATCCTCGATGGCCTTGATAAGCTCAAAAAGAAAGGCGACGAGACCAATGAGGGCGTAAAACTCCTCAAGTCCACTTTCTCCGCGCTCTTACCGGCGATGTCGGCGGCCGCCGTCGTGGCCGCCATGAAAAATATGAGCGATCGCGCTCTTGAGTATGCTGAAGCTGTCGACAAGGTGGGAGATATAACAGGAGCTTCGGCAGAACAGTCGTCGCGGTGGGTTGTCCAGGCGGGGCACGTTGGAGTGTCGGCGGAAGCCGTGGCGAACGGCATGTCGATTCTGGCTAAAAATATTCTCGGAGGCAAAGATGCTCTTGAGCGGTGGGGGATTATAACCACCGACACGAACGGCAAACTTCGTTCAATGGATGACATCATGACCCAAGTGCGGGTCAAGGAAAAAGAACTTGGGGATGGGGCGCAAGCCACGGCGATGGAAATGGATTTGTTTGGTAAGTCCGGGAAAGAGTTGCATGATTTTCTTTCTGCCGATGCCGAGGAAATGGCTAATGTTACTAAAACCGCCGAAGAGCTCGGTCTCATTTTAAGCGACCTCGACAAGGACAAGCTGGAACAGCTAAACCGCAAGATGAACGACTACAAGATGATCAGTCAGTCGCTTGGCTTGGAGATCAATACTGAAGTATTTCCAGCGCTGATCAAGATGCAGTCCGGGATCCTGTTGATTGTTAGGGCAATGGAGAATTGGTTGTTAACGAGCAAGATCCAGCGAGAATTTTTAACCGGGCAATTTCAAAAAGCGGTTTTGGATTTTAACGAACTGATCGGCAAGGGCACAAAGGAAATCGAAAAGCAGGCGACAGCGCAAACAATTAAGACCGAAAAAACTAAAGAACAATTGGCCGCCGAAGCCAAGGCCACCCAGGAAACCGCCGACAAAAAAAGCAAGGCCGAAGCCGAATTTTGGGACCGTCAGATTAAATTGGCCGACGGTAACGTCCCGAAGCTAAAAGCGATTGAGCTACAGATAACCAAGGACAAAAAACTTCAGCACGACGAGCGAATAAAGCTGATCGATAAAATCAGCGATTATGAGGTTAAGAAAACCGAGATCACCGCCCGTCTTATGGCCGACGCGTTCATGACCGGGGCGACGAATATCCAGGCGATGTGGGACAAGCTGGCTAAGGACATGACGAATACCGTCGTGACCAACGCCTTTAAGCCAATGGCGGCCGGCCTAAATTCCATGCTGGGGCAGTTCGGGGACCTCGGAACGGTGCTGGCCGGCGGAGTGGGAGGTTTAATTGGTGGCTTGGTAGGGGGGTTCCTTGAAACGCTCGGCAACCTGTCAAGAACAACGGCCGAACTGGTTGCCGAAAAATTCGAATGGTTATCTGAGCGAGCAAATAAAGCCATTAGTGAGATCGGGAAAGAAAAATCTTATGCTCAAAAAGCCGTATCCGCTCTTGACTCTTTGGCCCTTGGGGCCGACAGTACCTACAGCGGTGATCTGGCCAATTACTTAGGCGTGTCCGGCATGACCCAGGCGCAGGCAAAGGGAAAGTTGCTCTCAAATCTCCAATCGGTATTAAGTAAAGAAGCCGGGTTATTGACGAAAAACGACTCGCAAATCAACACCGAGCTTACTGATCTTTTAGCCAAACAAAAATCACTGCAAGACGCTCAAAAGACCAGAGCATTGACCGGCGAAGAATTATCTAATCTGGTGTACTACCAGACTGAAATTGCCGCCCGCGAAAAGTATCTGGCTACTCCGTCCGAAGATCGGCTGACGATCCTAACCGAACTTCAAGAGGTCAAAAAATCTTTGCAGGAATTGGTCGGCACGCCTACGTCGGCGAATGACTTCATTTCCCGCCCCGGCCAGGGGATTATCAAGATCTCGCCAAAGGATACGGTCGTAGGGGCTAAGAACATCGGGAAACTCGGGGGCGGCGACACCTTTCAGATCACCATTCAGGCCGGGGCGTTGATGGGGAACGAAGCCGAAGCGCTAAAATTCGCGAAAGCGATCGGTTATTACCTGGGGAAAATCGAGCGCCGCAATCTGACGCTGGGGCTTAACTGATGATGCGCTTTTATAACCGCAACCAGATCGAACTATTTACGACGATCGCGGCGTCGACCGGCGCCGGCGTAGCGAATGTTTACGATCGTAACGCGGCGACGGTGTGGACCTCGGTCGGCAGCAACGACGCGACGACGGAGACGATCGAGGTCGTTTGGGCGGCGGCCCGGACGATCAGCGCGATCAGCTTGCTCACGCACAACTTCAAGCAGTTTACCGTCCAGTATTGGAACGGCTCCGCCTACGTCGACTTCTCGACGCCGATCAACGAAACGGTGAACGCGGAGGCAAACAATCTCTTTACGTTCACGGCCGTAAGCACGCTCAAGGTCAAGATCAGCGCGGTCACGACGATCGTGGCGAACGCGCAGAAATATATCGGGGAATTCCTGGCCTACAACGAGTATTTCTCGCTGGCCCCCGGCAACCTTTGGGACACCGAAAACAACGTCCCTTATTACAAGCAAAACGAGCATGAGAAAGCCGATGGCGGTAGCGTTGTGGTGGTCGAGGCCATGAAACCGAAGTACCAGAATGTTTTTACCTTTAACGACCTGTTGGAAACCTACGTCGACTATATCACGAACCTAAAAAACCTCCATCTTAGCTTTTGGCTCATGCCCGACGACAGCAAGCCGGAAAAGCAGTATTACGTCAATATGATCCAGCCGCAATTCGACAAAGTCTCGGTCTGGGGCCCGGCCGGCGAGCAGTGTTATCGGGGCTCGTTCAACGTAAAGGAAACATAATGGCAATACTCGATGAAATAAGCAAGGATTATGCCCGCTGTTTTAAGCGGATCAAGATCAAACGCCGCCTGATCGGCGCCCCGGGCTACGAGGCCGACTGGCTGGATATTACGGATTACGTCCTGGACGTCGATACGATCATCCAAAACATCGACAACCTCGAGTTGAACAACTTCACCCAGGGCGGGTTCGGAATTACCTGCCGGAACGATACCTTTCAATTCGCCGCGGAAACCCGGTCAAGCAGTTATTTTTACGGGTATCTGACGCGGCACGACACGAAAGTCAAGGTCGAAGCCGGGTATATCGACGAAAACGACGTCGAATACTCCTACGATATCGGCGCCGGGATGATCGTCGGCGACAATATCGTCGCGCAAGCTAACGGAACCATCTACCTGCCGTGCCTGGCGCCCTCGTCTATTTTCGATACGCAAACGGCCAGCGACCTCAATGAGGGGACTTTCGAGAACGGAAGCATTGACTGGTACGACAACAAGAGCGTTTCAGAGGTCGTTCAGCTCCTCTATGACCTGAAGGTCGGCGGTGAGTACGTTTTCCATTCCAAACTGGAGGGCGTGGTGATCACTCCCGGCCTGGACGTGGTGGTCGATTCCTACGACTTCAGCGATTGGTCCTGCAAAGACGCCCTGGACTATATGGCGGCCGCCAGCCACTCGGCCTGGTGGGTCGGGCCGGATTTCGTCTTATATTTTGTGAGCAAGGACGCGTCGGCCGGCGTTGAATTCACCTTTAACGGCCCGGGTTCGCGCGGCAAGGACATCAATATCTACAACGCCTCGAATTATAACGAGGGGCTGGATAAGGTCTTTAACCGCTTTTCCTGGTACAACACCGATCCGCCGATCTCCTCGTCGGAGACCTGGACGCCGGGCGACGGCAGCTCGTCGGACAAATATGGGGTAAGGACCTACTCGCTCGATAACCGGCTGATCACCACCGACGCCAAACGGCAGGCGGTCAGCGACGAATATCTGGCCGCCTATAAAGAGCCGAAAGAAGAGATCTCGCTGGAAACGAAGTTCGTGCCGCAAATCGGTCTGCTCGATCGGCTGAGGGTCAATTACTTCGGTGATCCCGGGTATATCCCTCCGTCACTCTTTGGCCAAGGGTCTTTTGGGCGCTTGGGAACCGGCCGTTATACCGGCCGGCGCGGCGGGATCAAGATCGAAAAGGACATGAAGGCGACGAGAATAGGGCAAGACGTGATGAGTTTTAGGTCGTTCGTTGATGTCAGGAAAATATAGGGGAGGAAAAAGATGTTAAAAAAACTGTTATCAGGGCTTTTATTTTTGCTGATGATCGGGAGCGGGGCGCTGGCCGATAATACCGATACTTGGTTTACCCCAGTCAACGATACGGGCGATGGGACCGCCATAATTGACGCCGATGATTTTACGGCGATGCACCTGCACATGACCGGAGACTGGAACCCGCGGCTTTCGACCGGCGTCCGCTCGACCGCAGAAACCGCCGCGCTCGGCACGTCCGTATATCGCTGGGGCTCGCTGGCGGTCAAAAATGTCTCGGCAACCGGCACCTTGGAGGTCACCGGCCAGATAACAGGGTCGGATATCCAGCTCACCGGAGCGGCAACGATCGCTGGAGTAACGCGAGTCGGCACCAACGCCGCCTTTGCCGATTTCCCAGCCGCGCAAATGATAGTCAGCCGGGCTAATACTACTTTCACCAGCCCCTATCTTTATGGGTTAGTTAGTGAAGCAAAATCAAATTCGACAAGTGGGGTTGGCGTGTTAGGCGTGGCACTTACTAACTCTACTTATTTAGCGCAGGGAGTTTATGGCAAAGCAACAAGGGGCAGCACGGATAACGTCGAAGCCCGGGGCGTTGTAGGCGAAAGCTCCTACGCTCATTCGGTGGGGAAAAATATCGGTGTTTATGCTGCGGGTTCCGGGGGGACTGGCGCGGCCGCGGATTACTCTTTTTATGGCGCGAGCGGGATCCTATATAACGCGGGATCAGTTACGATCGAGGGCCAGGTGTCAATCACCGGCGCGTCGAGGGCAAGGGCAGGCCGGACCGGATCGGTCCAGTCAATAAATTCGCAGGAAACAACTGTTGTAGTATTTAATACTGAAAATTATGACAACTTGGGGGAATATGACAATTCAACTGGGATATTTACCGCGATAGCGTCGGGATATTATGCGGTTGCTTCTGTCATTGAACTTGCCGGCGCAACGACAGATCAAGGCGTATACATCATTGGTATTTATGTAAATTCTGCCAGTTATAAACAGGTCAGTTCTCGGTCTTCGGGGACGGCCGGTTTTTCAATGGCGATTTCTGATGTCGTCTATATCCCCGCAGGGCAAACCCTAAAAATAGGGGTCTGGCTCAATGAAGCAAACACCCTAAATTATGACGCTGCCGGCTGCAGGACCAATTTGTCGATCCATAGGATCAGCTAAAACATGAAAAGATTATTTTCGTCATTAATTTTTGCCTTCATCCTGGCCGGCTCCGTTTTGGCGATTTACCCGAACGAGGCCGGCTTGCGGCACGTCCCGCTCGGGGCGGATCGGGCGGCGAATGATGCCCGCTATATGTTCAAGACCGCGACGATTGAGACCGCCGCATATTCTGTCTTGAGCGGGACTTCCTCGACTTGTTCGGGGGCTTTGCCGGTCTACAACGTCAAGAACTACGGCGCGGTCGGGGACACAACGACCGATGACACGGCGGCGATCAAGGCGGCGATCGCTGCGGCGAAAGCGGACGGCGGCGGGACGGTCTACTTCCCGGTGGGTGGGTATAAGATCACGGAAACGCTGACGATCGACGCGCCGGTCCGGTTGGTTGGGAACTCGGCAGGATCGGCCGAGGTATTTACTCCGGTCAACAGCATCCCATTTTTTAACACATATCTTCACTGGCAGGGGGCGACGCGGGAAACGATGGTGCGGTTCCGTCATGTATTTTCGGATAAGGCCGGGATTGAAAACCTCTGTTTTTATGGCGCGGATCGGGCCGGGGTGATTTTAGACCTGACTTCGGCGTCGAACGGCAACTACAAGGGGCTCTACATTTTCCAACCGCTTACGGCCGGGATCATGATTACCTCGGAGGGGGTCGCGGCCGGTGGGGTCAGCTCCTGGAACGTCTTCGAGCGGATCAATATAATTTCGACGACTACGGAGGGCAAGGCGTGTTTATGGTTGACCGGATCGGGCGGTTGTAACGCTTGTCACAACAGCTTCATCAACCTCCAGCTCACGCCGATTGGAAGCCAGCACGGTATCCTGCTGGGGTATTGCGACAACAACAACTTTAGCATGGTGTGGATCAACGGACCGGGATCAGGGACCGGTTACGGGGTCTACGCCGACCCGACTGAGGTAGCGACATTCCCGCACAATAACGCGTTCTTTCAGCTGCAACCGGGGAATGGCTGGTATCAGCCGGCCGGGACCACGAAATCCCCGGCCTCGATCTGGGGTTACATGACCGACAACGCCCAGCCGCAAGCGATCACGAACGGCACCCCGCTGGATGTTCATTACGGCAGTTTTAACGGCGGCGGCGCACCAATCGTCCATAACTCGACGCCTGGGCTGACGATCGAGGCGTGGCGCGTGCGGGTGGTCGGCAGCGTTGAAACCACCGGCGGCTTTGTCGGTGACGGTTCGAGGCTGACCGGGGTTCCGGCCGTAAGTGCGAATTACGCCACGCTGTCCGGGACGGCTTCCAGTTGTTCGGGAAACGCCCTGACCGCGACAACGGCAACCGCGTTGAACGCCTCAAACATCTACACCGCGACCGGTTTTATCTCGACCGACCTCTCTACCTTGGATGGCGTAACGATCCAAAACGGCGGCGCCTTGACGATCACCGGCGGCACGAACACCTTTAACCTGACGAATGGCACGGCCTCGCTGGACATTGCCACGGCTAAAACGGTGGACGTCAACGCGAATGTCACGATCACGAACAACTTCACAAATGCCTATGGGACATTTACGCCGACCGTCGAGTTGGTGGGGGGAACAGGGAACGTCGTTCCAGTCTACTCTACGGCCACCGGGCGCTGGGATATTATTTCCCGGCAATGTCATATTCAAGTTCAGTTATCAGGCGATGGCGGGGATGAGGGCGCGGGAACGGGCGTGGTGAACGTCCATCTTCCCTTCACCGTGGCGGCGCACCGGCTCCGGCAGACTGTCGGCCGGGCGGTCAACAACTCTGCTTATTACACGCTTTGGGCTAACACGGCCGCTACGGCCACAAAAATATCGCTAATTATCAAAGATGCAAACGCCGATACGATAACGAACTTTAAGGGATCGGACCAAAATGCGACCGACCGGGCGATAGACCTGGATTTCTGGATGGAGATATAGGAAAGGGGGAGGGCATGGCTGAAGACGCGGAAATACTGCGACGGCTGACGGTTATTGAAACGCAATTTGAGGAGCGATGGACGGCCCATGATCGCGCTTCCGAGGACCACTGGGATGGGATCAAGGCGCAACTCAACGAGATCAAGACCAGTATTGCCGGACTGGTGACCTGTAAGGAATACGGGGAAGCGCTGGGCGGCATCAGGTGGCAGTTAAAAGCGTTATGGGGCGTATTGTCCCTGGCCAGCGGAGCGATCATGGCGTTCTTCAACCAGCATTTAGGAGGCGGCCGGTGAAACGCAAGCAAACCACCGCAATCGTAATCCACCACAGCGCCAGCCGGCCGTCAACGACCGTGGCGGAAATTAAATTATGGCACACCGACCCGGAGCCGTGGGGCCGGGGCTGGGACGATATCGGCTACCATTGGATCATAACCGAAGACGGCGCCCTTCATGCCGGCCGGCCGGAGGATGAGTGGGGAACGCAGGTCGCCCATTTTAACGATCGTTCGCTGGGGATCTGTTTAACCGGGAATTTCGACAAGGATTATCCTACCGGTCCCCAGATCAACGCGCTGATCTCGCTGCTAATCCGGCTCGTTAAAAAATATGGCCTCCAATACTGGAACATCTACGGCCATAAGGACATCAAACGGTTCTTCATCTTCAACACAACGGCGACGAATTGCCCCGGCAACCATCTTTACGCCTTGCTGCCTGACATTCGGCGGCGGGTAATGACCGCAATCGCCTCCGAAAAGGTGGTGCCAGCATGACCGGCCGAGACAAGACGATCGCCGAAGCCGAGGCTAAACTCAACCTGCAACAGGCGCATGTTACGATCGGAGAAGACGATCCGGCCTGGATGGAGAAGAAAAAGGCCTACTGCGCTACGCTCGGAAAGGTTTGCGACAAAAATTGCGACAACACGGCGTGTAAAAATCACCCCGGGTTCGCCGAGCAAAAGGTGGAGGTGCATTAATGAGGGAATGGTTAAACAAGTGGTTGCCTCGTGATAAGCGCGCTCACCTGCTGGTCGGGATCGGCGGCGGAGCGTTTCTTGGCTGGTATCTGCCGGCCAAAGAAATCGATCTCGCTGACGTTGCCTGGGGCGTCTGTGGCGCGATCGTGGGCATGAGCCTGATGAAATTGTTCTAAGGGGAGGTGAGGCGGATGGGTACCAAGAGAAAAGAAACAAGGGGAAAGGTCCTTTCCAAGAGCGAACCCACGTTGGAAAGAAAACTGGGGAAAATAGGTTTCGAGTTGTTCGACCTTTCCAACCGGCTCGATAAGTTGCAGGACCAGCTTCTAACGATTGTGGTTGACTTAGTGAATGATAAAAAGGGGAGGTGAACTTGATGGAAAACTCGATAAAATTCGTGATAGCGAACCTGGATACGATCAAGGCGGTCGCCGAGCTGGGGGTGTTCCTGGTCCTGATGTTGTCTTCCAGCGCGCGCGGAGCGATCGCTGCAGTCAACGACATCTTAAAGGGCGGCGTCGGCATGACCGACGAACAGGCCCTGCAAAAAGCGTCTGACTTGATGGGCAAGAAACTGCCCTATATCCCTGACGCTTTGCGGAAGATGATTATCCAATGGCTCTTTGACTCGATGAAAAACGTCGTAAAAAAAAACGCGGCTCCGATCAAGCAATAACCGCCCAGGTGGCGGAGGCCGTCGATCGGTATGAAGCCCAGCATCCGGTCGAGTGCGACACGAGCGGAGTACCCGGGTTCGATAGGTGGAAGAAGGAAATGAAGCGCTGACGCCTTGGCTGCCAAACAATGGTATAATTGCTATAAGCAACAGGGCCTTTAGGCTGAAGCGCGAGAGCCGCCGGAGAGATCAGCCTCCCGGCGGCTTCTTTATGCCAGGGACTTTCTTAGTGAGTAATAAATTTTGGCATTACCTTTCCGGTTTTGATGTAATACGCCAAAATTTGTTGATTCGCCAGTTGATCCTTATTGCTAAAAGCGCCAGTGCCAATGCATTGAACTGATATGGTATATTCGCCGGCTTCTGTTTTCATCTTGTTGACATAATACCCATAGTCGCCCGAAAACTTTTCCGGTGTGTAGGTCTGAATGGCGTAGTCGGTAGAAACTTGAATTTTCATGTTACTATATCTTCCCACGAAGCCTTGCGCTCGATCCCAGGCGTTCTTAATGTCTTTCGCCGGGATCGTCATCTCTAAGGGGGCGGCCATCACGTTGTCGAGATAGAGGATTTCTTCGGCCGTCAGCTCTTCCCTCGGTGGGACGGTCCCCCCCATAGCGAAGACGCTCGAGGCGGCGATCAAGACCAGGAGCCCGGCAAGCAGTGATTTTTTCATTTTCTGACGATTTGCTTATTGCCGCATTTCGGGCAGTATTCCTTGAGGCCGTAGATGATCAGACCGACAATGACTGCCAGGGAAAGCACGATGCCGGTCATCAAAGTGTCGCTCGGCTGGGTTTTCGAGCTGACCTGGAGGATCTGCAGATAAAGGTTGTAGCCGAAGAACAGCAGGCCAACTATCACGAACCAATGCTGGATCCGGGAGCGGGGAACCCCCTCGTAGTTGCACTTGGGACATCGTATCTCGCTCATCGTTTTTCCTCCCTTTTCCCGGCAACGGTCGAGCAGGATTTTACCACGCTCATAATAATTTATCCACATACTCCTGCAGTCTGGCCGGGTTGTTCTTTACATAAAAGAGGGTTGACTGCAGGCTGGTATGCCTCATCAGCGCCTGGACCTCGAAAACGTTGACCCCTTTGTTGAGCAGGTTGCAGCAAAAGGTCGCCCGGAAGTTGTGGGGGGTGATGTTTGGGGTCAATAACCCCAGTTCTTTTAGTCGGCCAAACAACCGTCTCACTCCACCATATCCCCATTTCTTCCCTTTTGTCGCCGATAAGAAAAAATGAGGCGAATGATTCAGCCCTCTTGCCGAAAGATATTCTTCTATGTCCGGGAGTACGCCGCCGGCCAGCGGTAGATAATCGTAACGGCTCCGCTTGCCGTTCCATATTTGGATTGATTTATTTTTGTCATTTAGCCTGAAGTCGTCCATCTTCAAATTCAGCATCTCCCCTACGCGCAACCCCGTTACTTTCCAAAGTCTAAAAAAGGTACGATTTCTGACCCTTGAAAAAGGATGGGGCGCTGACATCGTTTGAACGCTATCGATTATATCAGCGTATTCTTTGTCGCTTATTATATTCGGTACTTTCTTGGCGGCCGTCGGAGCCCTAATGCCTTTTAGGGGATTTGTTTGCAGTAAGCCTTTATCAATAAGATAATCGACGAAAAGTTTTAATGCTATGTAGTGATGACGGATCGTCCAATTGTGATATTTGCCTCGTAAGTAGACCAGGTATCCCCGGCAAACCCCCGGGGTTAAATTTGCTAATTGAGGGATGGTCCCTGTCGATCGAAGCCAGGCGACAAAGGTAAAACACATGGCCTTAATTTTTTTTGCCCAGGCTGCGGAAAGCCCCCTGCTTACCGCGTATTCGTCGACAAAAACTATTATCAATTTCTCCAATTCGAATTTGTCCATTTTGCTCACAAGGGAAAGTCAAGGGCAAAAATTCCACTTGACAAATCAACCCGCCCAATGGTACCATACAGTAGCGTTTGACTCAAGGGGGAGAATGGAAATGATGGCGGAAAGGACCAAGCTTACGCGGGAATATAAAAAATACTTGCTCCTACTTTATCGGGGCGACAAAAAACATGAACGGCACACGGTCGACCAAATGGTGAAGATTACAGGGAAGGCCAAAACGACCTTAATTAGGCACATGGATTATTTTGGGATCACGCGAAGAAAAATATATTTCAAATAAAAGGCTTGACAAAAAAAGCGAGGGGGCTATACTTTCGCGAAGCGGGGAGAGGATGAAGGGATCACGGGATTAACAGTCGATTGACCTGGGGAGCTTCTTTTGATAAAATCATCGAAACGCGGCATTCCCCGGTAGCGCAGTGGTAGCGCAGGTGACTGTTAATCACTTGGTCGTAGGTTCGAATCCTACCCGGGGAGTTTCTCTTTGCCAGTATGCCTTTATAGTCGCGAGCAATTCAGCTTCCATTTCCTTAACTGGGCCCACTACTCGGATAGGCTTTTGCCCTGCTGCGAATACTTTGCGGCACGGCAGATTCATCGTCGGGTTTCGCTTGTCAGCGCCGGTCAATTTCCTCATCGTTATTTCCTCAATGCCATAGACCACATTCCCAATGTTGGCCCAATAAATATTCCCGGCGCACATAACGCACGGCTCAACATTCGTCACTAGGGTGCATTGCCATAAGTAGTCGGGTTCGTACAGCGCAAAGGCCCGCCGAGCAATGACTGTTTCGGCATGATCGATCAAGCTGATGTTTCCCTGTTTTATCAGTACTCTCTCGCCATCTGGCCCTACCAGCACAGCCCCAAAAGGGGGGTGACCGGATTTTACCGCCTCCTGGGCGACCATATTTGCCATTCTTAAATATTTCAAGATCTGCTGCTGATTGAGGGGGAAACCCGGGATGGTCAAAGAGGTTCCCTGTCCCGAAGTGTTGCGATTTTGTAAATAATAAAAGCCGCCATAAGCGAGGAGCAACAGTAGAACAAGAAGCGCAAATATCTGAGAGAAAGTAATTTTATTCATCTCATCCTCCTATTTAATTAATTTCCGGTTCACCTGCTGTGCTGATTATATCAAAACCTCTTGAAGCTTTAAAGGATTAAGAATAAGATAGTTGCGAAATTCGTCCAAGAGGGGGAGTATCTCGAATCGCTCTCTTTCGACTCGCTACGCTCGATCGCCGCATCTATCCCTGGGTTGACAGTCAGTAATAAAAAGGCCCATAATAATGACCGATCATAATTGAGTAACGGATCAAAAGGGGGACGAATCGTGATAAATAGACAGGTGCTTTTGGGGGGCGCTCTTCTTTTAGTGGTAGGCTTCGCGGCGGGTTGCGGGGGTGGGGGCGGTACTTCAGTAACAACAACGACCGCTGCGGCCACAACAACGGTCACGGCTCCCGCTACCACCACCACGGGCACCTCTGCCACAACAACCACGACCGGCTCCTCGGCCACCACCACCACGGGCGCCGCTCCCACAACAACTACGACCACGACGCCCATCCCCACAACCACCATTTTGTATCGGCTCACGGGGACGGCCACTAATGCGGCCGGAAATACTACTGTTGAGGTCAATGTCATGCTTTACGACGGCAGCGTCACCATCGCGCAGATGCAGACGACCAATCCGCTTACTTTTGAGAGCGGCGTCTTTTCCGGAGGCGCTTTTCATTACCTCATAGTTACCAGGGAGGCAGGAACTTACCATTTAATGGCCATCTCCCCCTCAATGACTCCGGTATATTTTGGCGGTCCGGGCATGACCGGGAGCAGCGGTGCCGGCTATCAACCGGTGACCGTTGAGGCTGGAAATCCACTTACTACCGTAGAGGGTTTTACCTTGTATCCGATCTCCACCACGACAACAACAACGACAACTACCACTACCACGACAACCACTACTACGACCACCACCACAGTCTTATATCTGATCACGGGAACGGCCACCAACGACGCGGGGAACCCCAGCACTTCTGTTGGAGTTACTCTTGTTGATCCAGCGAGAACTTCTGAAGTCCCCATGCCATATATTGATACTGATGTTGGGGACTTTGCTGGCGGGGCATATAATTACAGTTTAGCTACCAGTGAGGTGGGAACTTATCTTGTGGTTGCCTTTTCTCCCTGGGCCGCTGCTCAATATATGGGCGGGCCTGGCGCGACCGATGGTAGCGGTACTGGTATGCGGCCTGTAACAGTTGAAGCCTCAACTGTTATTATAACGGCGGAGACTTTTACCCTGTATCCAGTCCCCACCACCACCACGACCACTATCCTTTAATGTCCATTGCTTGAGCTGACTAGAAAAGAGGGAAGCATCGCTTCCCTCTTTTTTTCGAATGGCCGCCTGAATTTTCCCCGGCGCTTGTTCGCTGCCGCCCGGTTAGGTATAATCAACGGCACTGTAAGCCGCATTTTACGCCCCATAAAAATATAAATAAGACCGATTGGTTGTTCGATCAGTTTTAAGTTGTCCCCTCAACAATGACCTATAAAAGCCGATGTTTATCGCCTTATAAAACGTCTGCCGGCGTGTTGACATTGGATAATATATAGGCCTATAATAATTACACAAAGAAGTAGTGGAACCAAAGGGGGAATTAATTGTGGTGAATAAGCTGGCGTTTCGGGGAATTATTGTTTTAAGTATTGGTATTTTATTGTTAGGATTGGTTGCAGGCTGTGGGGGTGGAGGCGGTGGAGGGGCGGTCACCACCACTACCGCTCCCGTCACTACCACTATTGCTCCCATCACCACCACGACCAGCGGCGCTACCACCACGACCGGCGGCGCTACTACCACGACCGGCGGCGCTACCACCACGACCAGCGGCGCTACCACCACGACCGGCGGCGCTACCACCACGACCAGCGGCGCCACCACCACGACCAGCGGTGCCACCACCACAACGAGTACAACAGCGACTACGACCACGACAATCCCCCCTATTTCATCCGGTTCAATTGCTGGTGAAGTAAAGTTCGCAACAAGAAATATTGGGGTTAAAGGGAATACCTATATTTCGTATACTGGAGCAGCCAGCGGGGCGACCAGGGCAAATTCCGCTACCGGAACTTACGAAATCTCAGGTTTATCTGATGGAACTTATGATCTTACAGTAACCAAGGAAGGCTGGACAACCTCCGCGGAAACGGTGGTTTTGACCACTTCGGCTATCCAGCATTTTTCAATTATTCCGGCAAACTGGGAGGTGCATTTTATCGAGAGTACAAATTTAAACGGAATTAGTTTGTATAGTGTTGGCAATAGAAGGAATTACTTCATTGTGGGGGATAGCGGCAAAGCGTATGGTTTGTCGGTAACAGCGGCTTCCCCCCTGGGTATTAATTGGTCTGGAGTGCAGACGATCGATACTGGCTCAACATCCGATAATTATGTGTCTATTGGCCAGCCAGGAGGAGGGGGGGTGATAACAAAGTTTTTTGCGCTGACAAGTTCAGGCCTTGGCTATGAAGTGACTTATGAGGCCTGGAATGACTGGGGTGCTAGCCCGAACATGCCCGATGTCCAGTTAACAAATATTACCTCTGATATGCAAGTAGGGAGATATGGAAGCTATTATCTGTGTTTTGTCTCTTCTGATATCCTTAAATACAGTTATATGGGTTCTCCCATGACTTGGGAGACAATGAGCGGCAGCGCTAACTCGGACCTGCGAGATCAAAGCCGCCGCTACGATGATGGCATACTTTATCTGTGCGGGGCCAATGGTAAGTTGGCGGTAACTGCCGCCTCGACTGAATCGAATCCCGCCACCAATAGCGTAACCGAAATTACCGGTTTTCCTGCCGCGGAGCAATTGAATGGTATATCGGTGGATTACTATAGCTTTGTTGTCACCGAACAGGGGAATATTTATGTCACGACTACCCCAAACACCGGGTCTAGCTATACCACTGATCCTAGCCCGTCCACTTACGGTTTGTCCGGCATACCTTACGCGTTAAATGCCATTTACGATAACGGTGAGGCAAAGTACGTGGTTGGGGATAATGGCTTGTTAATGATTCATAATTAAGCTTGTCGCGACCGTTGCCGACATTGCCTGCCCGGTGCTTGTTCGCCGGCGCCGGGTTAGGTATAATCAACGGCACTGGATGACACACTTTACTCCCCGTAAAAAGAAGACCGATTGGAACGAAGTCGCCGGCTGGTACGACAAGCTGGTCGGTGAAAAGGGGTCTGATTACCACCAGAACGTCCTGCTCCCCGGCGCCCTGCAGCTGCTTGCTCCGCAAGCCGGCGAGCGGATCATCGATATCGCCTGCGGGCAGGGGGTCTTTTGCCGCGAGCTGGCAAAGGCCGGCGCCGTGGTGACCGGGATCGACGCGGCTGAGAATCTGATCAAAGCGGCGCGGAGCCGTTCGAGCAACATTAAATATCTGGTGGCCGACGCGGCCAACTTGGAAACGATCGCCGACCGCTCTTTTGACGCCGCCAGCTGTATCATGGCGATCCAGAACATGGACCCGTTAAAGAAGATCATTAGTGAAATGTCCCGGGTCGTGACCGCCAACGGCCGCCTCCTGCTGGTGATGAGCCATCCCTGTTTCCGGATCCCGCGGCAGAGCGGGTGGGGCTTTGACGAGAAGCGGAAGCTGCAGTACCGCCGGGTGGACAGTTATCTTACCGCGCAGAAGATCCCGATCCAGATGCATCCGGGGGCCGCGCCAAGTAAACTGACGTGGACGTTCCACCGGCCGTTAATGGATTACTTTGCCGCTTTGAGCGAACACGGCTTCGCGGTTGCCAAGCTTGAAGAGTGGGTCTCGCACCGGCAGAGCAAGCCGGGGTCAACTTCGCGGATGGAAAACCGCTCGCGCGACGAGATCCCGATGTTCCTGGCCCTTTTGGCGGTCAATTCCCTTTAGCGTATTTCACCCGGTCAGACAGGGCGTCGTAATAGACGATGTGCGGCTTGTTGCTGCCGTCAATGGCGATCGAGCAAAATTGCCCACAAGTGTCGTCCTCGTCAACCACGGCTGACTGCAAGACGCCGTTCTTGTTGGTGACGTAATACAATCCGCCGCTGGTGGAGCGGTCATCGTAATAGCAGATGTGGACCTTGCCGTTGGCATCTACCGCCAGATCATAATATTGGGTGGTGTTGTTATCAACCGGTTGATCGCCCGTTGTTATCCAGCTCCCGCTGCCGACTTCTTTGGTTGCATAAGTAATATCGCCGTAACCGGTATCGTCATAATAACAGGCATGGAGCAAGTCGTCCCTGCTCGCGATTGTCGGATATTGTAAATGAAGGCTGGAATCCACAATATCGCTGGCCCAGGGGCCGGTCCGATTAGTGAAATGCAGCAGGTCGCCGCTAGTGGTATCTTTGGCCAGGATGTGCGGCTTGTTGCTGCCGTCAACGGCGATCACTCCGTAGATGCCGACATGTCCGGAGCTTTCCAGGGTCGCTAACGTCCAGCTGCCGGCGGTACCGGTCCCGTACCTCAAATATCCGTTCCCGTCCCAGAAATTAAGATGGAGAGCATTGGTGCCGTCCGCTGCCAGGCGGCAATAGGAGTTTTCCGACCCATCGACCTGTTCGGTGACCCAGCTGCCGGAGGTATTGGTCGCGTAACGCAGCTTACCGGCCAGCATGTAATCATCACTGCCGTTTTCATTGATATACAGGATATGGGCTTTACCGGCGCTATCAACGGCCAGGGAATTGAATCCCCCGCCGCTAGTTTCCACCGTGGCAACATGCCAGCCACTGTCGCTGACTTCCCGACTGGCATACCAGAGGCCGGTATTAATTCCGTCATAACATCCGTAACTGAGGTGGACGACATTGTTATCTCCCACTTTGATCGAAGTAAAATGCCCCATGCCCGGCCGGGCATCAACCGTTTCCAGGCTAAAGGGCGGGAGCGTGGTGACCGTGGTCGTAGTAGTCGTGGTCGTTGTGGTGGTCGTCGGGGGAGCCGTAGTGGTAGGCGCGGCCGAAGTGGTTGTCCCCGAAGTCGTGCTCGTCGAAGAACCGGTGCCGGTCGTGGTCGTGACAGCTGTTGTGGAGGTAGTGGCCGGGGCGGTCGTTACCGTAGTGGTGGGAGCGGCCGTCCCGCCGCCGCCGCAGCCGTTAAGCGCGATCGCCAGCAGGCCGCAAACGACGATCGACAAGATAAATGGCGCGCTGGTTTTCATCTGTGACCATTATAGAGGGGCAGGGAAAAAAATCAAGGGGGTGACGGGCCTGTTAACCGCCACCCCCAATTATTTAGGTTAAGCGGCCAGGTGCTCGAAGAATTCCTCGGTTTTTTTCAGGTATTCCTGGAAATAAGTACTTTGTTCGTTGACCCGGCCGTCGGCGGTCGCCAGGCCGAGCTGGATATCGACCGGCGTGGCGGCGGCGCCGCGGGCCAAGGCCACTGTCCGCGCGTATTTCCGCTGTTCGGTGATCGACCGGTTGACTTCCGTCATCCGGCCGTTATTGGCGTAAGAAACAGCCGCCGACATCTGTCCGGTCTTGATCGTGCCGTCGCTGTTGAATAATCCCCGCTCAACATGATAAGTCGTCCCGACCCCCTGGACGCCGGCCGCGTACAACCGTTCGGCTTCGGCGACCTGGTCGGAAGCGAGGAACGCGGCTTCGTCCTGGATCCCCTTGATCTGGACGCGGAGGAGGAACTCCTCCGGATCGGCGATGTTGTATTCGCCGCGCAGTTTGGCGATGATCGCCGGCAATTGCTCGGCGTATTGCGTCGGCTCAAGGTGTTTGGTCGCGCTCGCGACGTATTCGTACGCGTCCGCTTCCCGGACGGCATTGCCGTAGACCGGGATGGTGGTCGTGGTGTGAACGCAAGTTAAACCGAAATCGCTGTCGCAATGCTCGATCGTCCGTTCGCCGACGACCTCCTGGGTGTTGCGGAACTCGACCCTGGTTTGCATCAGGGTCGTTACTCGTTCATAGCGGTTGTTGACTGTGGTAAAGAAAGCGGCGTCGCGCGGGCCGCCGTCGTAATTAAGCTCCATCGACTGGCCGTCGACCGCCAGCCAGAGATTGGCCAGGCGGGTTTGCAGGTCGGCGCGGGCAGGGACGGCGGTTTGCTCCAGCCAGTCGTCGGCCTTGTCGCTGACCCGGCCGTCGTCCATGGTGAAAGTAATGATGTTGCTGAAGATCGGGACGCAGGAAATAAAGAGCGCATATTTATTATAGGCGCCCCCTTCGCGGGCCATTTCTTCGCGAATATCCTCGGACGCCTGCTGTTTAAAGTTTAGCTCAATTCCCGAGTTGATGAACCGGGGGATCAATTCGTTCGCCGTCGCGAACAGCGCGAAGGGGAGGGCGGCGCCGGAGGCGCCCAGGCCGGCGCCCGAAGAGGCCAGGAATTTGGCGCCGAGCATACCGGCACCGAGACCAACGCCCAGTTGCGGCACCGTGCCGCGCAGCCAGGATTCGGCGTCGACGCCGGCGGTGTTCAATACTCCATTGTAAAGGGAAGAACCTAAAGTGGCGAAAACGACCGCCGCGCCCAGCCCTTTGGCTTGCGAAGCGAGCGTGCCGGCCTGGAAGCCGGACATGAACGCTTTACGGAACGCGAGGTCGGTGCCGTACCCAACTCCCATACTGGCAGAGAAGGTGACGCCGAAATTGGTCACGCCGAGCTCGCGAAGTAATCTTTCCGTGCCGACGGCTGCCAACAGGGAAGTCAAGAACGCTCCGCCGTTGATCGCGCTGCTTGTCGCCCATTGGCGGATAAAGGCTTTGCCCTCGGGCGTTTTGATAAATCCTTTGAACCAGGCTTTTCCTTTTTCGCCGGCTAGGGCCACGCCGAGCTCTTGACCGGCCAATTCGGCCGGCTGCGGCTTGGTAATGGTCGTGGTTTGCAGTTCGGCCGCGGGAATAGCGCGCTCCGCGCCCGACGGTTCGATCACTTTGGCGGAGACGATTTTACCTTCTTTGGCCGTGACCTCGATCGTCCAATTATTGCGATAGGCTTCGTCGATCAGCGAAGTCGGCGCTTCGCCGCTGATCGGTACCGGATTAGCGATCGCGCTATCGAGCGGGACGATCCGGGCGCTGACCGCGTGATCGCCGGACATGGCGACATCCACGATCATGTTCCGGCGGGCCGGGTTGGCGTGCTTGGCCGCTTCGCCGAACTCCATGATCGCCTTGTAAGAGCGCTCAAAGAAGGCGTCAAAAGCGGTGTCGCCGGTCGGGGAGATCACGCCGCTTCCCATCGTCACGGTCAGGCCGCGGTGCGGTTGGCCGTTGCCGCTGAACCTGGTCACTCTGGTGATGTCGACCCGGATGTATTCCCGGCCGTTAACAGTTTCTCTGACCGCCTGCGGATTTTCCGCCAGGTAGCGGCGGCCGGCTACGGTCGACTGCAGGGCGGCCGGTTCGATCCTGATCTCGAACGGCGTTTCATTGAGCGCGGTCAGGAAGCGCTGGTTCGCTTCCGCCAGCACTGCGGCGGAGACCTTGGCGCTGTCGGCGGTCATGTAAAATTCTTCCGAGCCGGCGCCATGGCGATAGACCTTGACCCCGAGTTCGGCCAGCCCGGCTTTCGCGGCCGCCTGCGCCATGCGGGCTTCGACGAGAGCGTCGATCATCGTTTCGCCGGCGAAGCCGAGCGAGCGGAACGAGCCGATCGCGTTCCCGTCAAAGAAGACGAACCGGACCGAGCGCCCCTGGCGCAGCAGGGCGGCGCCGTCCAGCCGCATTTGTTCGACATTGTAAAGCCGGGAGCGGGAGTCGGCCCGCGGCGTTCCTTCGGGGGCGAGGACGGGGGCGGCTTCGGCCATGATCTCCGAGTAACCGACGACCCGTTCCGAGAGGGCGTAAGATTCCAGGCCGGAAGCGGTGCTGGCGTCGATGACGTGAGTGGCGCCGAAGCGGCCGCTCTCGATCTCCGGCCGGTTCAGGTAATAGATCTGCTCGCGGAGCGCCTTGTAGGCTGCTTCATCGCTGATCAGGACGTTGCCTTGACTATCGGTCAGGGAAGCGGCGTCGAAAGTAATGATCCCTTCGTTGATCAGCGAGACCTTGCTTTGCAGGTCGCGGACGGATAAACTGCCGGCGTGCCGTTTTCCTTCGTAGTAGTAAGAGAACTCGACGCCTTGCAGATCGATGAAAGTCAGCGCGCGGAGCACGTTCCGGCCGGCCGTTTCGTTGGGGACGTTGACCGCGAAGTTCGGCCCGTCGCGGACGATCACGACTTCTTCGGGCGGGATATTCAGTTCCAGCGCGACGGCGAATCTGATGTTCTCCTGGATGTTGGTAAGGTAGGCGTTGCCGGCGTCGTGCCCGCCGACGAAAGTATCGTTGATATACTTCAGGCCGGACAGGTTGATCACCGTCCAGGTCGAAGACTGGCCGGCGGCCAGCTGGGAGCGGGTCACGGCGGTATAAGCGTCGGCCGAAGAAGCCCCGATCGAGTCGGTCGGAAAGCTCATCTGGACGGTATTGTCGACGACATACAAGGGAGTGCGCGGCTGGGAGATGAAAGGGGTCATATTGACCGGCGTGTCCGGCCGATTGGCCGGATTCGACACGGGTGTTTCGCACACCCCGGCTTCCGGATCCCAATAAGGGGCTTCCGCCGCCGAGGAGTACGGTGTTGAGTACCCGCTTAATGCTTTAAAAAACTCTTCGCCCATGTTCCTCCCAATAAACAGAAAAAGGAAGCCTGATCAGCTTCCTCTAAATTCATTGATAAAACGCTAAAATGTCAGGCTCATTCAAGCGCTTTGCCTTCACTTATATTATCGGATTAAATAGGGAAAAACTTGCGTGCTTTGGGGGGATTACAGGGTCTGGTTGTTGCGGGAGAGGGCCACGGCCATGTCGAGGGCGATCATCCGGAAGATGATCGTGTCTACCTGGGGATCGAGCGCGCTCGAGTGGTCGAAAGTCACGGTCAAGAGCCCGCGCCGGGGGTATTCCGCCAGCGGGACTTCTTTCCCCAAGCCGGAGATCAGCGGGGAGAGGATCACGCTCTCGTGTCCGGCCGGCAGATTGGCCGGGTCGAGGCCGAGCTGGTCGGGTGTCGCTTCATAGATCGCGATCGAGTCCATCGGCGTATTACCGGAGACGTAGAGAACGGCGCTGTTCCGGTGGGGGATATAGATCGTTCTGGCTTGGTCCAGGGCGATTTGTTTCTCCCCAGCGAGCAGGCCTTCCCTGGTGAAATCGATCGACTTGGGGATGTAAAGCTGGTGGATCTCCGTCGAGATGAAAGCCGCCATATCCACCGGGGTAAATTTTTGCAGTTCGGAACCGCTGATCCCATGGCGGTTGTTGAGCAGGCTGATTAAATGTTTATAGCGTCCTTCCTGACCGATATTGCGATCTGATGTTCTGAGTTGCCGCACTGGAAATAAACCTCGATGCAGTGTAGCACTTCCTGACGGCGGATGTCCAATACTGTCAACCATGACAGCTATTTATCGGGTGGGAGGATTATTAATTTCAGGCGATTTTAACGATCAGGCCGGAGGGAAAACGTTCCCCCGGCCGAGGATAAAAGCGGGGTCGAACTCTTTTTTGACCCGGACCATTTCGGCGATGCCGGCCGGTCCGTACATTTCTTTTAAATAAGCGTGCTTGATCTTGCCGATCCCGTGCTCGGCGGAAACGGTCCCGCCCAGCTTGACCGCTTTGCGGACGAACTTCATGACTAACGACTGCGCCAGGTCAAAATGTTCCGGCTTTTTGGCGACGACATTGACGTGCAAGTGATTGTCCCCTATATGCCCGAATTTTATATACATCAATTCGTCATTCGTCATTCGTAATTCGTCATTGTAGAACCGGAACATCTCCTTGAATTTGCTTTCCGGCACGGCGATGTCGGTCGCCAGCTTGATCTGGTGGTGCTGTTTAAATATCTCGTTAATGTGCTCGGGGATGGCGTGGCGGAACTTTTGCAGCGCCTCTTTTTGTTTGGCGGCGGCCCCGAGCCAGCAGGCGTCGAGCGCGGCGCCGTGGCGCTCGAGGAGCTGCGCCCAGTAGTCCATGTAGGCCTTATCCTCGGCGACGATCTCCTGTTCGACGTAGACGGCGGCTTTGGCGCCGGCCGGGATCAGCGGGTAGGAGGGTTTAAGCATTCCCAGCGTATTCCCGTCAAAGAATTCGTAGAAGTTAACGGCGCGATCTTCCCGGCGTTTACTTTCTGCCACAAAGTCAACCGCTTCTTCTTCGCTGGGAAAGAACGCGACCAGATCAAAAGTCTCCTTTAAAGCGGGAACGAGAGCGACTTCGACCTCGGTTACGATCCCCAACGTCCCTTCTGAGCCGATGAAGAGATCGATCAGCTCCATTCTGGGTTTACTGTAATAGCCAGCGGCGTTCTTGGTTAGCGGCATCTGGTAATGCGGCGGCACGATCAAGCGGGCGGGTTCGGTCTGGCCGCGGCGCAGGTCGAGCGTGGAACCGTCGGACAAAGCGATTTTCAACCGCCGGATCCAGTTGCGGGTCGAGCCGAAGCGGTAACAGCGGCCGCCGGAGGCGTTGGTCGAGACGTTACCGCCGAGCGTGGCCGATTTTTCCGTCGGATCGGGGGGATAGAGCAGCCCTTCTTTGGCGGCCGCTTTTTCCAGCTCTTCGAGGGTGACGCCGGGCTGGACCACGGCGAACTTTCCCGCTTTGTCGATATTAACGATCTTATTCAGTTTTTGGGTCGTCAGTATCCAGCCGCCGAAGGGAATGCAGCCGCCGGTCGTGCCGGTCTGTCCGGCGGACACGGTCAGGGGGTTCTTTTTCGTGACGCATTCAGCCAGGGATTCCCGGACCTCGATTTCGTTTTCCGGGAGGTAAACGCCGTCGGCCTTGCCGCCGGCCAGGTTTGAGCTGTCCTCCAGATAACCGGCGATGATCGCCGGGTCGCTGTTTTTCCGCATCGTTTTATTATATCACCAAAAAGATGGTATAATAATTTGTCCGTTAAGGAGGGATTCTAATGGGATGGTTAGATGGGATATTTGGGGGAGAAAAGGCCGCGCCGCCGGCCGCCCCGACCGGTAAAACGAAAACTTCAGGGGAAACATCGTTCGAACAGGCGGTTGCCGCTGACAGCGTGTTGTCCCAGGTCTTGGCCGGACAAAGGACTTTGACCCTGGTCGGGAATCGGACACAGCTTGACCTGATCGACCGCCAGTTGTCGAGCCTCGGTTATCTGGGCGATCTGCAGACCAAGTTAGCGTCATTCCAGGCGTTCGTCGGCATTAGCGACGGACAGGGGCAAGTCATCGGCCAGAGGACGCTGCAGGCGCTGGTCGCCGCTTCCCGCGCCGGCAACCGCTGGAAAGAGGCGGTCGCCGGACGGGCGATCATGGCGGGTGCCCCGCAAGCCGACCGTCAGGCGGCCCAGGCGCTGGGCCAGGAATTTAGAAGCCGGGAAACCGCCCGGGCGATCTACGATACCAGCGACGGCCGGCCCAATCCGCGGATCGAGAGCAAGGCTTACGCCTTGGAAGACAGCGCCCAGCCGATGTCCAGCGTGCCGCTGAGCCAGACATCCCTGGTCCGGGCATATATCCTGCTCGGCGTGATGCGGCAGGGCGAGTCGCTGGTCACCGGGAATTATCGTTTCCAGATCCTGTCCGGAGCCAACCTTGACCCGGGCAAAAAGCAGCTCTTCGGCGCGGCGACCTATGAGAAGCTGCTCGGCGCTTTGGACGCGGTCGCCCAGGGCAGGTCCTGGCTGCCGGCCGACACGGCGGCGTTGATCGAACGGGCGAATAATTTCTAAAATAGCGCTTGACAAGATCAGGGGATTCCTCGTATAATGTGAACCTCGACTTGATGGCAAAAGTTCACACTTTTTCATAGTAGTTCGAGTACGCGTCAATCAGCGGTTTTTTAAAGAAAACGCACTTGATGTGCGTTTTTTGTTGTCTGTCGGCGCCGTTAGGCAAAGACAGAGCGAACATTGAAAAGTTAATACAAGGTAAACCAAAAGTAAGAATCGATTCTCGCATCGAGAAATGATCAAGTTACTGCGGCGCATAGTGGATGCCTTGGCACTGTAAGTCGATGAAGGACGCGATTGGCTGCGATAAGCCTCGGGGAGCTGTCAAAATAGCTTTGATCCGGGGATCTCCGAATGGGGAAACCTGTCCCGGTTAATCCCGGGACGCGCGAGCGACAACCCGCTGAACTGAAACATCTAAGTAAGCGGAGGAAGAGAAAGTAATAACGATTCCGGTAGTAGTGGCGAGCGAAACCGGAACAGCCCAAACCCTGCGATTCGTCAAAGGGGGTAGCGGGACCGCGATGTGGGACCAAAAGGTTTAGTTGAACGGTCTGGAAAGTCCGGCCAGAGCGGGTGATAGCCCCGTAAACGAAAAACCCTATGGCCCTAGCGGTATCCCAAGTACAATGGGACACGAGAAATCCTGTTGGAATCCGGGAGGACCATCTCCTAAGGCTAAATACTCTACAGTGACCGATAGTGAACAAGTACCGTGAGGGAAAGGCGAAAAGAACCCAGGAATGGGAGTGAAATAGAACCTGAAACTGTGTGCCTACAAGCAGTTGGAGCTCGGCAGCAATGCCGGGTGACAGCATGCCTATTGAAGAATGAGCCGTCGACTTACAGTTAGTGGCAAGCTTAGGCCGAAAGCCGAGGCGTAGCGAAAGCGAGTCTTAATAGGGCGATTTAGTCACTAATTGTAGACCCGAAACCGACAGCGATCTATCCTTGGGCAGGATGAACTTCGAGTAAAATCGGAGGGAGGTCCGAACCTATTGATGTTGAAAAATCTCAGGATGACCTGAGGATAGCAGTGAAAAGCTAATCGAGCTCGGAGATAGCTGGTTCTCCTCGAAATGGTTTTAGGGCCAGCCTCAATCGTATCTTTGCAGGGGTAGAGTACAGTTTGGACTAGGGTCCCGAAAGGGATTCCAAATCCTTGCTAACTCCGAATACTGTAAAGTAATTAATTGGGAGTGAGACTACGAGGGATAAGCCTCGTGGTCGAAAGGGAAACAGCCCTGACCGTCAGCTAAGGTTCCTAAATGTATGCTAAGTGGTAAAGGAAGTAGAGTCGCACAAACAGCCAGGAGGTTGGCTTAGAAGCAGCCACCCTTTAAAGAGTGCGTAACAGCTCACTGGTCGAGCGATTTTGCGCCGAAAACACACGGAGCTAAGCATACTACCGAAGCTACGGATCGTCCGCCGCAAGGCGGATGGTGGTAGAGGAGCGTTCTGTTGTAGGTCGAAGTCGCGTCGCGAGGCGCGGTGGACGAAACAGAAGTGAGTATGACGGCATAAGTAACGAAAAAACATGTGGAAATCATGTTCGCCGGAAGTCCAAGGTTTCCTGGGGAAGGCTCGTCCTCCCAGGGTAAGTCGATATCTAAGCCAAGCCCCGGTCTAATCGGGGGTAGGTGATGGCAAAACGGTTAATATTCCGTTACCGCCTATTTTGTTAACCAGAGGGACGCAGAAGGATAGCCTATAGCACTTATTGGATTGTGAACCCCAGTTTACTGGGGGTATTAGGTGACTCCACGCTGACGAGAAAAGCTCTGGGTATTGTGATGGGCGATCGTACTACAAACCGACACAGGTGGACAGGCTGAGTAAGCCAAGGCGCGCGAGATAACTCTCTCTAAGGAACTAGGCAAAGTGGTCCCGTAACTTCGGGAAAAGGGACGCCTCGACGCAAGTCGGGGTCTCAGAAACCAGTCTTCCGCGACTGTTTATCAAAAACACAGGTCTCTGCAAACCCGTAAGGGGATGTATAGGGGCTGATGCCTGCCCAGTGCTGGAACGTTAAGGGGTGTCTTGAGATTATATCAAGGGACTAACCGAAGCGCCAGTGAACGGCGGCCGTAACTATAACGGTCCTAAGGTAGCGAAATTCCTTGTCGGGTAAGTTCCGACCCGCACGAAAGGCATAACGAAGGAAGAACTGTCTCGGAGAGAGGCTCGGTGAAATTGGGATGACCGTGAAGACACGGTTTACCTGCATCAGGACAGAAAGACCCCGTGGAGCTTTACTATACCCTATCTTTGGATTTTGATGCCGCTTGCGTAGCATAGGTGGGAGACGGTGATCCCCTGGTTTTGGCTGGGGGGGAGTCAACAGTGAAATACCACCCTGGTAACATTAGAGTTCTAACCCTGGCAGTATATGCCGGGAGACAGAGTTAGGCGGGTAGTTTGACTGGGGCGGTCGCCTCACAAAAGATAACTGAGGCGTTCAAAGGTACCCTCAGCACGGTTGGAAATCGTGCGTCGAGTGTAAACGCATAAGGGTGCTTGACTGCGAGACGTACAGGTCGAGCAGGGACGAAAGTCGGAGTTAGTGATCCGGTGGTTCTGAATGGAAGGGCCATCGCTCAACGGATAAAAGCTACCCCGGGGATAACAGGCTGATCTCCTCCAAGAGTTCACATCGACGAGGAGGTTTGGCACCTCGATGTCGGCTCATCGCATCCTGGAGCTGGGGCAGGTTCCAAGGGTTG
>JBAZKJ010000004.1 GCA_041650855.1 Candidatus Margulisiibacteriota bacterium | reverse complement strand
CGGCCCCGCCCTTTGAATCCGAAGCGGCATAATTAAACGACACGTCATTTGCCAGGTTTGCCGTTGCTGCGGTCGTTGCAGTACCTGACACGCTAGCATAGCCAGCGGAGTTAGCGGTTGTCGCAGTAGTAGCTGAGTTGGCTGTTAGCGCTGAATTCGCCGTGTCAGCCGTCAAAGCAGAAGTAGCCGTCCCGCCCTTAGAGCTAGAACCGGCATAGTTGAATGATACGTCATTAGCTGTCGCCGCCGTCGTAGCAGTACCCGAGACGCTGGCATAGCCAGCGGAATTAGCTGTGGCGGCGGTATTTGCAGTAAGAGCGGCCGTCGCAGTTCCACCCTTCGAGTCAGATCCGGCATAGTTAAAAGACACATCGTTAGCAGTGTTAGCAGTAAGTGCAGTGGTCGCCGCTCCTCCTTTGGAGCTCGATCCGGCGTAGTTGAAGGTGACATCATCAGCCGAATTGGCTGTCAGAGCACTTGTTGCCGCTCCTCCTTTGGAGCCTGATCCAGCATAGTTGAAAGAAACATCATTGGCGGTTGCTGCAGTTGTTGCAGTTCCCGAAACGCTAGCGTAGTTAGCCGAACCAGCCGTTGTCGCTGTAGTAGCGGAATTGGCTGTTAAGGCCGAGGTCGCAGCCCCACCTTTGGAATCCGAAGCGGCATAATTAAATGACACATCATTCGCCAGGTTCGCCGTTGCCGCTGTTGTCGCAGTACCAGACAAGCTCGCATAGCCAGCGGAGTTAGCAGTCGTTGCTGTAGTGGCCGAGTTAGCCGTCAGAGCGGAAGTTGCCGTATCAGCTGTTAACGCCGTAGTAGCCGCTCCGCCCTTGGAGCTGGAACCAGCGTAGTTGAAAGAAACATCGTTCGCCGTTGCCGCAGTCGTAGCCGTACCCGACACGCTCGCATAGCCAGCGGAGTTAGCCGTCATCGCCGTAGTAGCAGAGTTTGCGGTTAAAGCCGAAGTCGCCGTTCCACCCTTGGAATCGGATCCGGCATAGTTGAACGATACATCGTTAGCCGTGTTAGCAGTAAGTGCAGTTGTTGCCGCGCCCCCCTTAGAGCTCGATCCTGCGTAGTTGAACGTGACGTCATCAGCCGAATTAGCTGTTAAGGCGCTTGTCGCTGCTCCGCCCTTGGAGCTCGATCCGGCATAGTTGAAGCTTACGTCGTTAGCTGTCGCTGCTGTCGTAGCAGTACCCGAAACGCTCGCATAACCAGCCGAATTAGCTGAGGTGGCTGTTGTAGCAGAGTTGGCTGTCAGAGCTGAGGTTGCGGCCCCACCCTTTGAATCCGAAGCGGCATAATTAAACGACACGTCATTTGCCAGGTTTGCCGTGGCCGCTGTCGTCGCGTTACCCGACAAGCTCGCATAACCAGCTGAATTAGCGGTTGTAGCAGAGTTTGCGGTCAAAGCCGAGGTCGCCGTATCAGCCGTTAACGCTGTAGTAGCCGCCCCGCCTTTCGAGCTTGATCCAGCATAGTTGAAGCTAACATCGTTAGCCGTTGCTGCAGTTGTAGCCGTACCTGACACGCTAGCATAGTTGGCCGAGCCAGCCGTGGTCGCGCTATTAGCCGTTAACGCTGAAGTTGCCGTTCCACCTTTAGAGCTCGATCCGGCGTAATTAAACGTGACATCATCAGCCGAATTAGCTGTCAGAGCGGAGGTTGCTGCGCCACCTTTTGAACTGGAACCGGCATAGTTGAAGCTTACGTCGTTAGCTGTTGCTGCTGTAGTAGCAACTCCTGACACAGTCGCGTAACCAGCTGAATTGGCTGAAGTAGCAGTATCGGCGGTAATAGCAGAATTGGCCGTACCACCTTTTGAGCTTGAGCCGGCATAGTTAAAACTAACGTCATTTGCTACGTTAGCGGTCAGTGCGGAGTTCGCCGCCCCACCTTTGGAACCCGATCCAGCGTAATTGAACGTGACGTCATCAGCCGAATTGGCTGTCAGAGCGCTTGTTGCCGCGCCTCCTTTGGAGCTGGAACCGGCATAGTTAAAGCTAACATCGTTAGCCGTCGCTGCAGTTGTTGCAGTTCCTGATACGCTGGCATAACCAGCAGAGTTAGCAGTCGTTGCTGTGGTAGCCGAGTTAGCCGTTAGAGCGGAAGTAGCTGTATCAGCAGTTAATGCGGACGTTGCCGCTCCTCCTTTGGAGCTGGAACCGGCATAGTTAAAGCTAACATCGTTAGCGGTATTAGCTGTAAGCGCAGTGGTCGCCGCACCACCCTTGGAGCTGGATCCCGCATAATTAAAACTAACGTCGTTAGCCGTTGCTGCTGTAGTAGCGACTCCTGACACAGTCGCATAACCAGCTGAATTAGCGGTCGTTGCGGTTGTAGCAGAGTTAGCTGTTAACGCTGAAGTTGCCGTTCCTCCCTTAGAGCTCGATCCGGCGTAGTTAAACGTGACATCATCGGCCGAATTGGCAGTCAGAGCGGAAGTTGCTGCGCCACCTTTAGAGCTGGAACCAGCGTAGTTGAAGCTGACATCGTTCGCCGTAGCAGCGGTCGTTGCTGTACCAGACACGCTCGCATAGCCAGCGGAGTTTGCCGTCATCGCCGTGGCAGCTGAGTTGGCCGTCAAAGCCGAAGTCGCCGTTCCACCTTTGGAATCAGATCCAGCATAGTTGAATGACACGTCATTAGCGGTATTAGCAGTAAGTGCAGTGGTCGCCGCGCCTCCCTTAGAGCTCGATCCTGCGTAGTTGAAAGAAACGTCGTTAGCCGTTGCTGCAGTTGTCGCAGTACCTGACACGCTGGCATAGCCAGCTGAATTAGCAGTAGTGGCTGTAGTAGCAGAGTTAGCCGTCAGAGCGGAAGTCGCCGTATCGGCGGTTAGAGCAGAAGTCGCTGTCCCTCCTTTAGAGCTTGAACCGGCATAGTTGAAAGAAACGTCGTTCGCTGTAGCTGCAGTTGTGGCAGTACCTGACACGCTGGCATAACCGGCAGAATTAGCGGTCGTTGCAGTAGTGGCAGAGTTAGCTGTTAACGCTGAGGTCGCAGCCCCACCTTTCGAATCTGAAGCGGCATAGTTAAACGACACGTCATTAGCCGTTGCTGCAGTCGTTGCAGTTCCCGATACGCTTGCATAACCGGCAGAATTGGCAGTCGTCGCCGAAGTAGCAGAGTTGGCCGTCAGAGCCGAGGTCGCCGTTCCACCCTTTGAATCAGATCCGGCATAGTTAAATGTAACATCATTTGCACTATTAGCAGTAAGTGCAGTTGTTGCCGCGCCCCCCTTGGAGCTAGAACCGGCATAATTGAAACTAACGTCGTTAGCTGTTGCTGCTGTTGTAGCAACTCCTGATACAGTCGCGTAACCAGCTGAATTGGCTGTAGTCGCCGTTGTGGCAGAGTTCGCCGTCAACGCATTGTTCGCCGTGTTGGCGGTTTCAGCCGTTCCTGCGTTGGTAGCGTAATTAGCGTTATTAGCGGTGGTCGCTGTCGTAGCAGAATTAGCCGTTAACGCTGAAGTTGCCGTTCCTCCCTTAGAGCTCGATCCGGCGTAATTGAAGGTGACATCATTAGCGGTTGCCGCTGTTGTTGCGGTTCCCGAGACCCTGGCATAATTCGCCGAATCAGCGGTAGTCGCTTGGGTGGCTGAATTAGCTGTCAACGCATTGTTTGCCGTGTTGGCGGTTTCGGCCGTTCCTGCGTTGGTAGCATAATTAGCATTGTTAGCAGTGGTTGCTGTCACAGCGGAGTTAGCTGTCAAAGCGTTGTTAGCCGTATTCGCTGTCTCCGCTGTACCTGCATTGGTAGCATAGTTTGCGTTGTTCGCGGTGGTCGCTGTCACAGCGGAGTTAGCTGTCAAAGCGTTGTTAGCCGTATTCGCTGTCTCCGCTGTACCTGCATTGGTAGCATAGTTTGCGTTGTTCGCGGTCGTCGCTGTCACGGCGGAGTTGGCCGTTAAAGCGTTATTCGCCGTATTGGCCGTTTCTGCCGTACCGGCATTCGTTGCGTAGTTGGCGTTGGTGGCGGTCGTCGCTGTCACAGCGGAGTTGGCCGTTAAAGCAGAATTGGCCGCTCCGCCCTTCGATTCAGATCCCGCATAGTTAAAGGAAACATCATTGGCCGTCGCCGCAGTCGTTGCGGTTCCCGAGACCCTGGCATAATTCGCCGAATCAGCGGTAGTCGCTTGGGTGGCTGAATTAGCTGTCAACGCATTGTTTGCCGTGTTGGC
The DNA here is from genome assembly GCA_041650855.1 of Candidatus Margulisiibacteriota bacterium. Taxonomy (NCBI): domain Bacteria; kingdom Bacillati; phylum Candidatus Margulisiibacteriota; species Candidatus Margulisiibacteriota bacterium. The sequence continues at coordinate 43,278 of JBAZKJ010000004.1, read as the reverse complement.
GGTTTCAGCCGTTCCTGCGTTGGTGGCATAATTAGCATTGTTAGCAGTGGTTGCTGTCACAGCGGAGTTAGCTGTCAAAGCGTTGTTAGCCGTATTCGCTGTCTCCGCTGCACCTGCATTGGTAGCATAGTTTGCGTTGTTCGCGGTCGTCGCTGTTACGGCGGAGTTAGCTGTTAAAGCATTATTCGCCGTATTGGCCGTTTCTGCCGTACCGGCATTCGTCGCGTAATTAGCGTTATTAGCGGTGGTCGCTGTCACAGCGGAGTTGGCCGTTAAAGCGTTATTCGCCGTATTCGCCGTATTGGCCGTTTCCGCCGTCCCGGCATTCGTCGCGTAGTTGGCGTTATTGGCGGTGGTCGCTGTTACGGCGGAATTAGCCGTTAAAGCGTTATTCGCCGTGTTGGCAGTTTCGGCCGTTCCCGAATTCGTCGCATAGTTGGCGTTGTTGGCTGTCGTAGCATGGGTAGCCGTATTAGCTACGAGAGCGGAATTGGCTGACTCCGCAGTTGCTGCAGTCCCGGCCGTATTCGCGTAATTGGCATTGTTGGCAGTGGCAGCGGTGCCGGCGGAATTTGCGTAGTTGGCATTATTGGCAGTTGCGGCCGTACCGGCTGTATTGGCGTAGTTGGCCGACTCGGCAGTGGCAGTAGTCCCGGCACTATTCGCATAGTTAGCGTTATTGGCGGTGGTCGCCGTCACGGCGGAGTTAGCTGTCAAAGCGTTGTTTGCCGTATTGGCGGTTTCGGCCGTCCCGGCGGAATTAGCGTAATTGGCGTTGTTGGCGTTTGCGGCCGTGCCGGCAGTATTGGCGTAGTTGGCCGACTCGGCGGTCGCAGTGGTGCCGGCGCTGGTCGCGTAATTAGCGTTGTTGGCGTTTGCGGCCGTGCCGGCAGTATTGGCGTAGTTGGCCGACTCGGCGGTCGCAGTGGTGCCGGCACTGGTTGCGTAATTGGCATTGTTAGCGTTTGCGGCCGTACCGGCTGTATTGGCGTAGTTGGCCGACTCGGCGGTCGCAGTGGTGCCGGCGCTGGTCGCGTAATTAGCGTTGTTAGCGGTCGCGGCGCTACCGGCCGTATTCGCATAAGCCGCTTGGGTCGCTGTTATCCCGGTTAACTGGCTCCCATCGGTATTCTCCAGATAATCCGAGTTGAGGGCCTTGACCTTGCCGGTCGCAGAGTTGATCGCCGGCACGTCCAGTTTTTCTTTTGAGACGGCACCGTTTTCCAGATCTTGATTCCTAACTAAACCGGAGGGAACAACGAGCACCCAGCCACTCACGTTGGGAATGGTGATGTTCCTGTCCGCTGTGGGATCGGTCGGAGTGATGGTCGTTTTGTGATTGGTCCCCTTAAAGACCAGGCTAGTACCAAGATAAGCGCTCCGCCAGGTCTTGTCCGCGCTGCCCAGATCGATACTGTTTCCGCTCCCGGGCACCAGTGAATCATTGACCGCAACCGTAGAGAGATTAGAGAGCGCCGGGTTTGCTCCCGCCGCTCCGGTGGCGGTAACCGTTAAAGTAACCTGGCCGACACCCTCCCCTTCATCGCCGCTGGCGATCAGCCCTGAGCCGGCGATTATCTTCTTAACGATTTGGCCGTTAGCCATTTTGGCATTCGTGATCGACCGGTCGGCAATGCTTTCGTTGGTGACCGCGCCGTTTTCGATCGTCTGGGCGGTGGCGGCCATGAACGCGTAACCGACGGAAACGATCCGCGTGCGGGGGCTCAGGGCTTCCTTGTCGACCGTGATCTCCAAAAATCGCCGGGGCCCGCTAAAGACCGCCGCGGTCAACGGCTTGGCGCCGCCCAGCAGGACGCTAAATACGCCTTGCTCGTCCGGGGTGACGCTCTGGGTTTCTTCGCCCCAGACTAAATTACCCGCGGTGGCGGCATCGTAGATCCGGAATTCGATGGTTTTGGCGGTGGTGATAGGGTTCCCGCTTTTGTCGGTTAACCTCCCTTCGTATGATAATTTATCCGGGACCGAAGCCCAACCCAAACTTATCAAGATCACCAGCCACAACACGATCATTCCTACCTTTTTAAATATTTTCATTTATACCCGACCTCCCTTGTGGATCTTAGACGCGCCATTGAATATTTCTTTCTCCTCCAACCATTTTTCGATCGAATCCAACCGGAATCGCCAGCTGGAATTGATCTTTAACGCGGGAATACTGTTGTTTTGGGCCATGCGGTAAACGGTAATGGGATTGATGCGAAGAAATTCTGCGACTTCTTTAACGGTTAACAGGTTTTTAGCGGTATTTAGCGGCATTATATTGATTTATCTGAGCTCACTATAGTAATTTTATGCCTTATATGCCGTATGTCAAGGAAATATAGAGAGGACTACTGTCAGTATAGATCGTCGAAGAATGTTATTACAGGCCGATGTTAAAATAGACGCTCTCGCCGCCCCCGCTGTCCAAACCCCGGACGTAACCGACCTTGAACTTGAACAGGTAATAGCTCCAGAACGTGCTCCAATCAAGGTTCAGTTCCGCGCCGATGCCGCGTTTAAGCGCCATCTCCCCGACCGGGCCGTAAGTCGCGTTGCCGCAGTCAAAGAAGAGCGCCCCCCAGAAGCGGTCAAAGAACGTAAGCCCGTAGATCGGCCCGTTCTCCGGATAACCGAGCGGCAGGCGGTATTCCAGCGCCAGACTGGCGCCCTTATCGCCGACCAGGTTGCCATAGTTATAGCCGCGCACGTTAACGTATTTATAATTGAAATTGCCCTGCGTCAACTGCTCCCCCCGGCTGACAAAGCCTTTCACGGTCGTTGCCAGGACGTGATGCGGAAAAGGCATTTTATTATAGTTGCTCAGCGTTCCGCTGTAATTGGTAAAAGCGTAATCGCTTTTAAGCGTCGGCGTAAAAGATTCGACCCGCAACGAGAGGTCGATCCCGTCCTCATTGCTGATCGAAGCGGCATAAGAGCGGGTGTTCAGGTAACGCCAGCCGAGGATCAGGGAATTCAGGTTCCCCCGGTCGGGCAGCGGCGGCGTTAAGCCGCTCGGATCGGTAATGCTGCTCAGGTTAACGCTCCCCAAGCCGGCCGAAAAGACCATTTTATCGTATTCCTGCCAGACCCGGTTATCATAGAAAGAAAAAAGGAGATCGGCTTCCTGCTGCTCTTCCCAGTAGGTCTGTCCGCTCCAGGCATAACCGGCCGTCAGCCGGTAAAGGCCGAGCGTGATCTGCGGCAGAAATTGGTTATTGGCGTAGACCAGGGAATAGAACGGCCGCCCGGCGGAAAAATCGTAGCCCCCGTTCAGGTAGTAAGCGTGCTGGCCGAGCGGATCGACCCCGGCGATATAGACCGACGTCTGCCCGCCGGTGTTCGTCACGTAACTATCGGGGATCCAGAATCTGGGACGAAGCTCAGGCCAGGGGTTGTAATCGGTTGACTCAAGGCTAGGAAGTTGGGTAAGGGCTAAGATGCCGGACTTCTTGCCTACTACCTCGGATCCGGCTTCTTCGCCTTCGCCTAACCTCTTAACTTCCTTCCAGCTAGCAGTATCAACATCCAACATCGCAATATCGTAACCACGCGAAGAGTAGGAAACATAAGCCAACTTCTTGCCATCAGGCGAAACATCGGGCATCATCGCGCCGCCGATCACGTTCGTGACCTGGAAAAGGCGCCCGGTAGCGAGACGCAGCGCATACAAGTTAACAATCCCGGTATAATCGGCGTCAAAGAAAAGATAATCGCCGGCCGGGGAAAAGGCAGGGTTCGCCTCGCTAAACGCCTCGGTCGTCGGCCGAACGGCGTCCGTTAGCTCGACTTCCCGGCCGGTCTCGCTGTCGGCCAGGATAATCACCTGGTTACCATTATCTAACTTTTTGGCTACTGCGATATGCCGCCCGGTCTGGTCCGGCGCGGGCGAAAAATACTGAACGCCGGCCTCGGCGGAAAATATCCGGCTGTTCCTGATCATGGCGCCGAGCGCCGCGACCGCCAGTTTCCTTTGGCCGTTGTTATTGACGACATAAGCGATCGTCCGCCCATCGGCCGCCATGGCCGGGTCGGTCGCCCTGGCGCCGTCGGTCAACCGCGTTAACCGGCCGCCGGCAAGTTCCAGGCGATAGAGGTCTTTGTAAATGTAGTAATTACGGTAAATGTCGGCCTTGGCAAAGATCAGCGACTTGCCGTCCGACGCAAAAGAAAAGCGATCGTCGCTGACCCTGGCTTCGAGCACCTTAACTGAGCGGCCGGTGTCGGCCGCCAGGCGCCGGATCTGGGCGTAATCGTCGACGCCGCGCTGGAGATAATAAAGCCAGCGGCCGTCCGGCGTCCATTTCGGCTGCAGCGTGTAATTGCCGCTGCCGGTCAGCAGCCGCGGCTCGGTCAATTTGCCAAGCGCCTGCCGCTGGGCCTGGTATTTGACCCGCAACCGGACCAGCCAATCCTGCCAGAGGGCGCCGAGGCTTTTACCAAAGTGCGCCTTGAACGCCTCGTCGATCCCGGTCGAAAAGAGAAAATCGCCGTAGCTGTGGGTAAAGGCGATCAGCTCCCGCTCGCCGTATCGCTCCGCCAGGTATTCGAGGAACATCACGCCGTAAAGGTAGCGCAGGTGCCCCTGCGGCCAGCGGACGGTCTCGACCGCGGCCTGGTCGATCGTTTTGACGTTGTTCTCCAGCACGTCCATTCTCATCATCATCAGCCAGCGCGGGTCCCGCCCCCGCCCGGCGTTGGTGTAAGCGGTCTCCAGGTAGGTCGCGATCCCCTCGGTCATGAAAGCCGGTTCGATCGCGTTGGGAAAGACCAGCCGGCCCAGGACCTGGCGGAGCGACAGCAACCCGCCGTCGACCATGTCAAGGTGGATGGCGTGGACGTATTCGTGCAGGAAAAGATAGCGATAATAGTCGTCATACTTGTAAGGGTTCAGGTTGGTGCTCAGGTCGGCAAGATAAAGAATGACGACCGGGTACGGGAAGACCGTCGTCATTCCGTTGCCGTAATCGTTGATATCCATCAGCGCCACGTGGGTCTTGAGGTCAAGCTGGTATTGAAAGACCCCCGTCAGCGTACCGTGGACCTCTTCGGCGATCGGCGCCAGCCGGCGGGCCTGATCTTCGATCGCCGGGTAATAATGGATGTAGAAATGATCGGTCTCGATCGTTTTCCATTTAAGTCCGGGATCAAGCCAAGTCGCGGCCTGTGCGGGAATGGTTAAAAACAACGCGAACAGCAAAACCCAAAGCTTAAACCGCATTGAATTTGATCCCAAATGTTTCCTGGAAGCCCTTGACCAAGGCATCCGATAGCTCGTCAAAAGCCGGCACCCGGCCCATCAGCTCTGCCAGGCTGATCGCGTTCAACGGGGCGTGTTCGTTCCTTAATAGCTCGAGCGCGGCTGACGTCGTTGGGCTGACAAAGATCGACCCTTGCTGCAGCAACGCCTTCCGCCCCCTCTTCTGCGCGCTGCCGACCAGCTTCCTGCCCTGTGCCACTACCTCGTACTCGGCCGGATAGGAGAAACATAAGGCGTCGCGGGTCGCCGGTCGCGGGTCACGGGTCGCTTTTATCTCTGCGTTTGCACCGAGGCTTTTTAGGGCGGACACCACTGCTTCGGATATTTTTTTGTAGGCAGGAACTAAGCCCTTAGGCAATTGCGGATCATCTTTGTCCATAACGAGCGAATAAGTAACTTCTGCTTCGTTGTGGAAGACGATCCCGCCGCCGGTCGGCCTTTTAACGACATCCCAACCCAGCGCCGCCGCCCGCTCGATCTCGATCTCCGCTTCGATCTTTTGGGAATGCCCGAGAGTGATGCAGGCCGGTTTCCAGGAGTAGATCCTAAGCGTCGGCGCGATCTTCCCCTGCTCGTAATCGCGATAGAGCTGAAGATCGAATTCCATGTTGATTAGGCCCGGTTGCGCCGGGGAGACGATCAGTTGCCAGGCATGCATATTTAATAATTATAACCTTTATGAAATTCCACCTCAAATATGCTGATATTTTATGGCCAATGAACATACCAAAAACAGGCCCCGGATATAGCCTGAAATTCATCGTCGGGCGGACGATCGTCCTGCCGAATAAAAAGATGGCGCCCGGTCAACACCTGCGGGCCGATCTGGCGAAAAATGAACCGGCGATCAGGGGAGCGCGTTTTACTTTTTCCGGAGACACGCTGAATATCCGGGCGATTCTGCTTGACCACCCTGCCGGTCAGACCAAATTGCGATTGGCCCCCAGCCTGGAATTTGCCTCGCCGGCCGGCGGCCTAACGATCGTGGCGCTCGACCGCCTTAACATTAACTGGTACGGTAAATTGAATGACGCCATTAACTTCCGGCGCTATTATCTCGGCCTTGCTGCCGGTGACAATTGTTATGCCCTTAGGGACCTGGTCGGGATAAAGCTCGCGCTGGTGGAACCGCTTGGCCAAGGTTCTTATCATGAACTCTGGCGGGTCAGTTACCATAAAGAGAACGGGCGCTGGGGTTAGCTTCCCGTGAAACGCAGGTTCGGCTCCCGCGCGGCCTTGGCCTCGTCCAACCGGCCAACTGGGGTATAATGCGGAGCCGACTTTACGACTTCCGGATCGGTTTCGCACTCTTTTGCGATCTTGATCATGGCATCGCAAAAAGCGTCCAGGGTCGCTTTTGACTCGCTCTCCGTCGGCTCGATCATGATCGCCTCGGCCACGATCAGCGGGAAATACATCGTCGGTGGATGGAAGCCGTAGTCGATCAACCGCTTGGCGATATCGAGCGCCTTGACCCCGTATTTCTCTTTCTGCCATTTGGCCGAGATGACGAACTCGTGCTGGCAAGCCCGGTCGTAAGGAAGATAATAATATTGCTTGAGCTTGTTCATCATGTAGTTCGCGTTCTCGACCGCCTTCTCCGACACTTCCCTTAGTCCCTTAGCCCCCAGTCCCCTGATATAGGCATAAGCGCGGATTATCACGCCAACGTTCCCATGGAACGAGTGGACCCTACCAATCGACTTCGGGAATTCCGCACTCCGCATTCCGAATTCCGCGCCTTCTTTCACGATCCGCGGAACCGGCAGGAACGGCTCCAGTTTTTTGTTAACCCCGACCGGGCCAGACCCGGGCCCGCCCCCGCCGTGCGGCGTCGCAAAGGTCTTGTGCAGGTTAAAGTGGGCCACGTCAAAGCCAAGATCGGCGGGTCGGCAAATCCCGAGATTCGCATTGGCGTTGGCTCCGTCATAGTAAAGCAAACCGCCAGCTTTGTGGATGATCTCCGCCACTTCCAGGATATGCTCGTCGAACAGGCCGAGCGTATTCGGGTTGGTCAGCATTAATCCGGCCGTATCGTCGCCAACGGCCTGCTTGACCGCGTCGACGTCGATGTTCCCCCGGCCGTTCGACTTGATCACGACCGGTTCGAACCCCACCATCGTGACAGACGCCGGATTGGTGCCGTGCGAAGAATCAGGGATTATAATTTTGACCCGTGACCCGTGACCCGCGGCTCGTGACTGATGATACGCCTTGATCATCATCAGCGCCGTCAACTCGCCGTGCGCGCCGGCCGCCGGCTGCAGGGTAAAAGCGTCATAGCCGAAGATCGCGCAGAGGTACCGTTCGAAGTCGTAAAGCAGTTCCAACAAGCCCTGGGCTGACTCCGCGTCCTGCAGCGGGTGCGCGTCGGCAAACCCGGCCAGCTTGACCGCTTCCTCGTTGACCTTCGGATTATACTTCATCGTGCAGGAACCGAGCGGATAAAATTCGGTATCGACGGAGAAGTTCTTTTGCGAGAGCCGGGTAAAGTGGCGGACCGCGTCGAGTTCGGAAAGCTCCGGCAATTTCAGCGAATCGCGCAACATGCCCGACGGGATCAGCCGGGACAACTCGGCAGCCGGCAGGTCGAGGTCGGGCAAAGAATAACCTTTTTGCCCAGGTGAACTCTGCTCAAAAATGAGTGGTTCTTCCTGACTGCGCATTTATCTAGATGATGGCTTTTTGCGTTTCGGGATCGAAGAAATGGATCTTGCGCAGGTTCAAGACCAGGCCGAAGCTGCTCCCCGGCTGGGGATCGGCGATCGCGCCGACCCGGCCGGTCAACGGCACACTGCCCACCCTGGCGTAAACAAAGGTTTCCGAACCCATCAGTTCGCGGTAATCGACCTTCGCTTCCACCATAAACTTCTGGTCGATCCAGGCAGATGACGGCACGTCCCAAATATCCTCCGGCCGAATGCCGAAGACGACCGGCTTGCCGACGTGGCCTTGCAATAGCTGGCCGAGATCGGCCGGCACGTCGAACTGGAAGCCGTCGCATTCAAAAGTATAGACGTCCGGTTTGTTCTTCTTGATCGTCCCCTTGACGAAGTTCATCGGCGGGGAACCGATAAAGCCGGCCACGAACCGGTTCGCCGGCCGGTCGTAGACGTTGAGCGGCGCTTCCACCTGCTGCAGTTCGCCGTTCAGAATGACGGCGATCCGCTGGCCCAGCGTCATCGCCTCGGTCTGGTCGTGCGTCACGTAAACGATCGTCGCGTTCAGTTTTTTGTGGATCTTCTGCAGTTCCGCCCGCATCTGCACGCGCAGCTTGGCGTCGAGATTGGAAAGCGGCTCGTCCATCAGGAACACTTTGGGATTGCGGACGATCGCCCGGCCGAGCGCCACCCGCTGCCGCTGGCCGCCCGAGAGCTGTTTGGGCAACCGGTCGAGCAGATTAGTCAGCTCCAGGATCTCGCCCGCCTCGCGGACCCGTTCGTCGATCTCTTTCTTCGGCACGCCGCGCAGTTTCAGGCCGAACGCCATGTTCTCGTACACTTTCATGTGCGGATAAAGGGCGTAGGATTGGAAGACCATGGCGATGTTCCGGTCCTTGGGCGGGACGTCGTTGACCAGCTGGTCGCCGATGTGGATCGTGCCGTCCGAGATCTCTTCCAGGCCGGCGATCATCCGGAGCGTCGTGGTCTTGCCGCAGCCCGACGGGCCGACCATCACGACGAATTCCTGGTCCTTGATCTCCAGATTGACGTTCTTGACCGCCACCACGTCGTCAAAATTCTTGCAGATGTTCTTCAGTACAACTCGCGCCACTTTTACAGCTCCTTGCTCAGATTTGCCAGCTCGATCGCGGACATGGCCGCGGCAAATCCCTTATTACCCGGTTTGGCGCCCGAGCGTTCCAGCGCCTGCTCCAGATTATCGGTCGTCAGGATCCCGAAGATCACGGGGACCCCGCTGTCGAGCGCAACTTTCGCGACTCCCTTGGCCGCTTCGGCCGCGACGTAATCGAAGTGCGGCGTACCGCCCCGGATGACCGCGCCCAGGCAGATGACCGCGTCGTAATCCTTGGCCATCTTCTTGGCGACCAGCGGGATCTCGAACGCGCCCGGCACCCAGGCGACGTCGACGTTCGCATCCTTGGCGCCGTGCCGCTTGAGGCAATCCTCCGCGCCGGCCAGCAGCCCCTTGGAGACCAATTCATTGAAACGCGAAACGACGATCCCGAACTTCAGCTTACCGGCGTCCAGATTACCGACGATGACTTTGCCCATGTTCCTCTCCCCCTTTTAATATGTGGCCCAGTTTTTCCGATTTCGTGCTCAAGTAGCGTTGATTGTGCTCGTTCGGCGCCATCTCCAGCGGCACCCGCTCGGTAATGTGCAGGCCGTAACCTTCCAGTCCGACGACCTTTTTCGGGTTATTGGTGATCAGCCGGATCGTCGACAGGCCCAGATCGGCCAGGATCTGCGCCCCGACCCCGTAATCGCGCAGGTCGGCCGCGTAGCCGAGCGCTTCGTTCGCTTCGACCGTGTCCAGCCCCTGGTCCTGCAGGGCGTACGCCTTGAGCTTGTCCTTGAGGCCGATCCCCCGCCCTTCCTGCCGCATGTAGAGGATCACGCCCCGGCCGGTAAAATCGATCTTGGCCATGGCGCTGGCCAGCTGTTCGCCGCAATCGCAGCGGAGCGAGCCGAAAACGTCGCCGGTCAGGCATTCGGAATGGACCCGGACCAGCACGTCCTTTTCCCCTTCCACCTTCCCCTTGACGAGCGCGACGTGAATATCGCCGCTCAACGAGTCTTCATAGGCATGGGCGACGAAATCGCCGTGCCTGGTCGGCAGCCGCGTGGTGGAGACCCGGCGGACGAAACGTTCGTGCCTGACCCGGTAAGAGATCAGGTCGGCGATCGTGACCATTTTCAAACCGTGCAGGGCGGCGAATTCCTGCAGCTGCGGCGTGCGCGCCATCGAACCGTCCGGATTGATGATCTCGCAGATCACCGCCGCCGGATAAAGGGCGGCTAACCTGGCCAGATCGACGGCCGCCTCGGTATGCCCGGCTCTTTTCAAGACGCCGCCTTCCTTGACCCGGAGCGGGAAAACATGGCCCGGAGTGACCAGGTCATCCTTGCGCGAGAGCGGGTTGATCAGGACCTCGACCGTTTTCGCCCGGTCGGCCGGCGAGATCCCCGTCGTGACGCCGAAGCGCTTGCCGGCATCGACCGAAACGGTAAAAGCAGTCTTCATTTTTTCGGTGTTGTCGGCGACCATTTGCGGCAGGCCGAGCTGGTCGAGCCGCTCGCCGGTCAACGGGATGCAGACCAGGCCCTTGGCGTGGCTGATCATGAAATTGATCGCTGCGGGGGTGATCTTTTCGGCGGCGATGACCAGGTCGCCTTCGTTCTCCCGGTCGGCGTCGTCCACGACGACGACCATTTTGCCGTTCTGGATGTCCTGGATCGCTTCTTCGATCGTATTGAATTTCTTGCCGGTTTTAGCGCTCATCGGTGATCAGCCCTCAATTATCCGTCCAGCCCATCGGCATGATCCCCAGGCGCATCATCATTTCGTCGCTGACGCCGCGCGGCTCACCCGTCAGGTGCTTTTCGATGTATTTGGAGATCAGGTCGACCTCGAGATTGACCCGGTCGCCGATGCTTTTGCCGCCCAGGGTCGTGGTCTTGGCGGTATGGGGAATGACGGTGACCCGCAGCAGGCTGTCGCGAAAATCGGCCACGGTCAGGCTGGCTCCGTCGATCGCGACCGAGCCCTTGGCGACCAGGTAACGGAGCATTTCGCTCGGGATCGAGAGCCAGAGATCAAAACCTTCGCCGTTCTTGTTCTTGCTCCTGATCTCCGCCGTGCCGTCGATATGGCCGGTGACCAGATGCCCGCCCAGCCGGCCGGAGACCGGCAGGGCTTTTTCCAGGTTCACTTTATCGGAGATCTTCAGGTCGACCAGGCTTGATCGTTTCAGGGTCTCGGGGGAGACGTCGAATTCGGCGAACCCGCGGCGGCTCTGGGTAGCGGTCAGGCAGGCGCCGTTCACGGCTACGCTCTCGCCCGGTTTGAGGTCATCAAAATACTTGCCGGCCGAAACGACCAGTTTGGCGGAATTTTGGGTCCTTATGAAGGACGCTACTACCCCGATCTGCTCGATGATGCCCGTGAACATTACCGTTATTTTACCATAAAGCGGCTATTTTCTCAAATAGGCGCCGAGGATCCCGTTGATGAACTTGCCCGCTTCTTCGCCGGAATATTTTTTCGCCAGTTCTACCGCCTCGTTGATCACGACCGACGGCGGGGTCCCCTGGTCGCGGAGCTCATAGAGGGATAACCGGAGGATCGCGTGGTCGACCTTCCCCAGCCGTTCGAGCGGCCAATCCTTGGCCAGCGCAGCGATATCCTGATCGCTTGCCGCCCTTTCCCGCCAGGCGGCAGTAGCCAGCGCCCGGGCGAATTCCCCGGTTTCATCAATGAATTTGTCCGCGGCCAGCAGATTGTCGACCGCCGCGGCCACGTCGTGTCCGCTCAGTTCGGCCTGGTAGAGGGCTTGCATCGCGAGGCGGCGCGCGGTCGTCCGTTTACCCATCAGCCGCCGAAATGCTCTTCGATGAACTTGGTGGTGACGACGCCGCGCTGGAACGCTTCGTTCTTCAGGACCTTCAGGTGGAAAGGGATCGTGGTGTGGACCCCGTCGATCACGTATTCGTCCAGCGCCCGTTCCATCCGCTGGATAGCCTCGGTCCGGTCTTTCCCCCAGGCGATCAGCTTGGCGATCAGCGAATCATAGTGCGGCTGGATCACGTAACCGGCGTAAGCGTGGCTGTCGACCCGGATGCCCGGGCCGCCCGGCGCGTGATACGCCCTGATCTCGCCCGGCGACGGCATAAAGTTGCGGGTGTGGTCTTCGGCGTTGATCCGGCATTCGATCGCGTGCCCCTGGAACTTAACGTCGCTTTGCTTCAGGTGCAGTTTGCCGCCCGCCGCGATCATGATCTGTTCCTTGATGATGTCGACGCTGGTGATCATCTCGGTCACCGGGTGTTCCACCTGGACCCGGGTGTTCATTTCCATAAAATAGAAATGGCCGTGCTTGTCGAACAGGAATTCGATCGTCCCGGCGCTGTAATAATTGACCGCGCGGGCCGCGCGCACCGCCGCCTCGCCCAGCTTCCGCCGGGTCTTTTCGTCCACCGCCGGCGAGAGCGATTCCTCGAGCAGCTTCTGGTGCCGGCGCTGGATCGAGCAGTCCCGTTCGCCCAGGTAGATGGTGTTGCCGTGCTTGTCGGCCAGGAGCTGGACCTCGATGTGGCGCGGCTCTTCGATCAGTTTTTCGACGTAGACCTCCGGGTTGCCGAAAGCGGCCTGGGCTTCGGCCCGCGCCGTCCGCATCAGGTGGACGAACTCGTCGCCCGTTTTCGCGATCCGCATCCCCCGGCCGCCACCGCCCGCCGTCGCCTTGATGATCACCGGATAGCCGATCTTGTCGGCGACCTTTTTCGCCTCTTTTTCGTCGGCGATCGTCCCTTCCGACCCGGGGACGGTCGGCACGCCGGCCTTAGCCACGGTCTTGCGGGCGGTCGCCTTATCCCCCATCCGTTCCATCGAGTCGATCGACGGCCCGATAAAAACCACCCCATTGGCCGCGCAAATGTCGGCGAACTTGGAGTTTTCCGCCAGGAAGCCGTAGCCGGGGTGGATGGCCTGAACGCCGGCCACTTCGGCAACGCTGATGATGCTGGGGATGTTCAAATAGCTCTGGGCCGGGGTTGCGGGCCCGATGCAATAGGCCTCGTCGGCGATCTTGACGTGCAGGGAATCTTTGTCCGCCTCGGAATAGACCGCCACCGCCTCGATCCCCATTTCCTTGGCCGCGCGGATGATCCGGACCGCGATTTCGCCGCGATTAGCGACTAAAATCTTTTTAAACATGGAGCATCATTTTAGCACAGGTTCAGGCACCGGGCAATAAGGAGACGACCAGGAGGATGATCGTCAGGAGGATCAGGGAGCCGACCGTAAACCAGGCCAGGATGTTATAAAAGTGGGAATTGACGTATTGCCCCATGATCCGCTTGTTATTGACCAGGCTGATCATAAAGATCAGGATGAACGGCAGCAGGATCCCGTTGACTTCCTGCGAGACCAGCATGACAACGATCAGGGGCAATTTCGGGAACAGGACCACCGCCGCGGCCAGAAAGATCAGGAAAGTATAGAGGCCGTAGAAGACCGGCGCCTCCCGAAAATGCTTGTTGATCCCGCTCTCCCAGCCGAACGCTTCGCAGATCGCGTAGGCCGATGAAAGCGAAACGATGGAGGCGGTCAGGGTCGACGCCCCAAACAAACCGATCGCGAACAGGGTCTCGGCAAAGTCGCCGGCAATGGGACCAAGCGCGATCGCCGCGTCCTTGGCCGTCTCGATCGGGATCCGGAGCTTGTACAGGGTGGCCGCACAGGCGACCATGATAAAAAACGAGATAAAATCGGTAAAGAAAGCGCCGAACAGCACTTCCGCCCGCTCGTATTTGTACTGTTTGACCGTGATCCCCTTATCCCGGATCGACGATTGGATGTAGAATTGCATCCACGGGGTGATCGTCGTCCCGATCACGCCGATAAAAACCAGCAAATAATGGGGCTCGAACTGAAAACTGGGGATAAAAGTGTGCCGCAGCGCCAGTCCCCAGTCGGGCCCGGCCATAAGCCCGGAAATCACGTAGGCGAACTGGACCACGCAAAAGACCAGGAAGACCCGTTCGACCAGTTTATAAGAGCCGCGCAAAACGGTGTACCAGATCACGATCGCCATGACCGGCACGGCGATCCATTTGGCGATCCCGAAGATCTCCAGCGCCGCGGCAATGCCGGCAAAATTCGCGATCAGCGTGAAGATGTTGGCGACCAGCAGGATCGCCATGGCGAAAAATGTCCACTTCAGGCCAAAGTTCTCCCTGATCAGGTCCGACAATCCTTTGCCGGTCACCGCCCCCATCCGGGCGCAGATCTCCTGGACCACGGCCAGGCACAAGGTGGTGATCAGCAGCATCCAGAGGAGCGAATAACCAAAGTGGGCGCCGGCCACCGAATAAGTCGTAATGCCGCCGGCGTCGTTGTCGGCCGCCGCCGTAATGATCCCCGGCCCCATGATCGCCAGGAAAAGCCAGATCTTGCGCCAGCCGGTCAAGGATTTGATCATCGTTTACCCCAGCATCTGCCTTTTCCGGCGCGAGACCGGCGGCAGGACCAGGTCCATCACGTCGTCGACGGTGATGATCCCCTGGATCCGGTTCTCGGCATCGACGACCGGCACGGCCAGCAGATTGTATTTGGAGAAAATGTCGGCGACCTCGCGCTGGTTCATTTCGGGCGTCACCGTGATCGGCTCTTTGATCATCACTTCCGAGACCGGCTGGTACGGCTGGGCAACGATCAGGCTGCGCAGCGACAGCACGCCCACGAGCCGGTCGTCGTTATCGACGACATAAAGGTAATAGATCGTTTCCGCGTTAGGCGCCAGCTGCCGGAGCTGGGTGATCACCTCTTCCACCGTCAGGTTCTGCGCCAGGGAAATGAATTCGGTCGTCATCAGGCCGCCGGCGGTCTCGTCGCGATGCTTGAGCAGTTTGCGGATGGCGTTCCCCTTGCGCGGCCGCATCAGGCGGAGCAGCTCATCCGCTTTCTCCACCGAAAGATCGCCGAGAATATCCGCCGCTTCGTCGACCGGCATTTTCTCCAGCACACCTAGCGCCTTTTTCGTGTCCAGGGTCGAGATCAGCAGCGCCCCGAGCATCGGTTCCAGCTCGTGGAGCGCTTCAGCGGCGGTCTTTTCCGTCAAAGACGAAAAGATCTCGGCTTTCTTTTCGCTCTGCACCTGGGAGATGATCTGGGCGACGTCGGCCGGATGGAGGTCGGAGATCTGCTGGGTTGGGATGGAGATCTTGCCGCCGGAGAGGTTTTGCACGTGGTCCCAGCCGATCAATTTCTCGTGCAGTTTCCGGCGGAAAAGGCCGAATATCCAACCTGCCAGTTCTGCCAATCCCAAGCGCCGCAGCATCCCCTTGAAGCCGACATCGGCGGCGATCAGCCGGACGTCCTGGTCTACCTTGGCCAGCTGCAGGTCGTTCACCCGGATGACGCGCGCCCCTTCCAAATCGACGATCTGCTGATCGATCACGTCGCGCAGCAGCAAAACCTCCCCTTCCCGGACCGTCGTGAAAGGGACCCGGTCGCGGGTCGCCCGCGTGGAACAGAATTGCCGCCCGACCAGGTCGATCTCGCTGATCAGCACGACCTTGTCCTCTTTTTTCTCGCCGGCCGTCGTCACCAGGAGACCGGTCACTTTCGGAAAAACGTCGCCGAGGGTAATGATAATGTCCTTGACCCGGCCGATATTTTCCTGCACCCGGTCAACGACCGGATCGCCGATCAGCTCGGAAACGAACATTTCTGAGAAGAGGACCATGGCAAAGTTATTGTAACCTGATACGCGGTATCTGGCAACCCCGATTTTTAGCTTAAAATGAACAATTTCCCGGGCAATTGCCGGACAACCTTTTTCAGCTCCAGCATCATGATGAGCGAAGAGCTCTGTTGTACCGGTAGTTCGCTCTCCAGCGCGATCGCGTCCAAATGCTTCGGTTCGAACGACAGACAAGCCATGATCTTCTTTTCTTCTGGGGATAACGCTTGAATATTGTTGTCATTTGATATTTGCTGTTTTGTTTGGATGTTTGAAGTTGGAAGTTGGATGTTAAGCTCGTCGAGCACGTCTTGTATATCTTCGACGAGCTTTGCCCCCTGTTTAATTAACCAATGCGGCCCTTTCGATTGCTCCAGCGAAATGTTCCCCGGCACGGCAAAGACTTCCCGCCCCTGGTCGAGCGCTTCTTTGGCCGTGATCATCGCGCCGCTGTCGTAATGCCCTTCGACCATGATCACGCCGAGCGACAGGCCGGAAATGATCCGGTTCCGCTGCGGGAATGTCCAGGTATCCGGTTTTTGGCCGACCGGGAATTCGGTGACCAACGCCCCGTGCTTTTCGATCTCGTTCGCCAGTTCCCGATTGCTCGCCGGGTACACCTGATCGATGCCGCTCCCCAGGACGGCGATCGTCCGGCCGCCCGCTTTGAGCGCGCCGCGGTGCGCGGCACTATCGATCCCTAAAGCTAAACCGGAAACGATCGTGATCCCTAACCCGGCCAGCTGCCCCGCGAACCGTTCCGCCATTTCCAGGCCGTAACGCGTCGGCCGTCTCGTCCCGACGATGGCAAGCGCTTTCCTGTCCGATTCCATTAACCGGCCTTTGACATAGAGGATCGGCGGCGGATCGTGGATGTTCTTGAGTTGTTGCGGATAAGCCCGATCATCGAGCGTGATCGCCCTGGCGTTTAAGCGCTTGAGGTTTTCCAGTTCCGCGGCGATCTCGCCGACCGGATAGTTAAAGGTTTCGCAGATCGTCCGGGGATAGGCATATTGTTCCAGCAGCCGCCGCAACTTGACCGGGCCCAACCCCTCCACCTTATTCAGCGCGAGCCAATACTTGAGCATACTGTCCCCCTCTGTCCCCTTCGCGTCCCCTTTAATGCATACTAATTTGCCGGTTCTGTTTCGTGCAAAGCGGACTTAAAGATCGTTTCCTGGTCTGCTTCCGACGACGGCAGCGGCGGAAGATTGGCGGTATCCTTGAGGCCAAAATGGCGCAGGAACTCTTCGCTGGTCGCGTAAATGTACGGCCGGCCGACCGCTTCGCTCCGGCCGACTTCCCGGACCAGTTTCTTGGCGACCAGGCTGTCGATCACCCAACCGGAGTCTACTCCCCTGACCCGCTCGATCTCCACCCTGGTCACCGGCTGTTTGTAAGCGATGATCGCCAGCGTTTCCAGGGCTTGCGCCGACAACCGCGTCTCTTCTTTGGGATGCAGGATCTTTTCCACGTATTCCACGTTCTCCGGATTGGTCCCCATCAGGTACCCGCCCGCCACTTTAAAGATCTGGACCCCCCGCCCCTGCAGCTCCGCCGCCATCTCTTCCAGCAGGCCGGTCAGATATTCCTGCGGCAACGCCAGCAGCGCCTCCAGCCGGTCAACCGCCAGCGGCTCGCGCGCCACAAAAAGCAGCGATTCCAGGATATTCTTAGTTCTCGCTGATTCCATGGACCATCTCCTGTTCCGCCCCGACCGGGGACGCGGCAAAGATCAAGATCGAGGCGAATTTCCGGTTTTGCGCGATCGTGATGAAGCACTGCTTGGCCAGCTCCAGTATCGCCAGGAAAGTCACGACCACTTCCAGCCGGGTCTTTCTGATGAACAGGTCGACGAAAGGCAGCCCGTCGCGGCGCCCCGCCACCAGCCGCTGGATCTCGCTGATCCGTTGATCGAGCGAGATCTCCTCGGCCACGATGCCGACGATCTTCTCCCGCTCCACCGCTTCGCGGTAAACTTTTTGGAAAGCGACGACCAGGTCGCGCAGCGACAGGTCGACCAGCTCGATCTCCCCGACGACCTTTTCCCCTTCGTGCCGCCCGTAGATCTTTTCGAAAACGTTCTTCCGCTGCCGCAGGTCCTGGGCGACCTGTTTGAACAGCTGGTATTCCTGGATATGCTGGGCCAGCGACTCTTCCACGCCCCGCAGCTCTTCGTCGGCCTGCATTTCTTCGGGCCGCGGCAGCAAGCCCCGGACCTTCAGCTCGTACAGGTACGCCGCCATGTACAGGAAATCGGCGGCGATTATCAGATTGGGCTCTTCCCGCCGCCAGTATTCAAAGTAAGAACCGGTGATCTGCGCCAGCGAGACCTGGTAGATATCGATCTGCCCCTCGTCGATCGCCCGGAGCAGGAGATCAAAAGGACCTTCGAAAGCGTCGATCTTGACCTGATACGCCAGCTCTTCGGTCATCTTAAACCCACCGCCTTTTTTGCTTCGGCCAGGGTCTGCGCGGCAACGGCGCGCGCTTTCTGCGCGCCGGCCGCCAGGATTTTTTCCAGCCGCTCCGGCTCCTGTTCGAATTGCGCCCGGCGCGCGTGGAGCGGCGCCAGGTAATCGATCAGGAGCTGGGCCAGCTCTTTCTTGCAGTCGACGCAGCCCCGCTCCGCGGCGCGGCACTCCTGCGCCACCAGGTCTGTCCGCTCCTTGGCGAAAACCCGGTAGTAAGCGTAGACCGGACAGATGTCGGGATGCCCTTTATCTTCTTTCTTGATCCGGGCGGGGTCGGTCACCATGATGCCGACCTTTTTCCTGACCGTGGCCGGCGGATCGGCCAGCGCGATCGTGTTTTGATACGACTTGCTCATCTTGCGCCCGTCCGTCCCCGGCAGGACCGGAAAAGCGGTCAACGCTCCCTGCGGCTCCGGAAAAAGCTCCTGGTACAAATAATTGAACCGCCGGGCGATCTCGCGGGTCAGCTCCAAGTGCGGCAGCTGGTCTTCGCCGACCGGGACCATGTTCGCCTTATATATCAAAATATCGGCCGCCTGCAGTACCGGATAGCCGAGAAAGCCGTAGGTCCCCAGGTCGCGCTCTTTCAGCTCGGCGATCTTGCTTTTATAGGTCGGCACCCGCTCCAGCCAGGGAAGCGGCGTGATCATGGAAAAAAGCAGGTGCAGCTCGGCGTGCTCGGGGACGTCCGACTGGCGGAACAGCACGCATTTAGCGGGATCGATGCCGGCCGAAAGGAGGTCGATCGCCAGCTGCTTGATGTCTTCCCTGAGGTCCTTGGTGTCGGCGTAAGCGGTCGTTAAAGCGTGAAAGTCGGCGATAAAAAAGAAGCAATCGTACTCGTGCTGCAGCTTGACCCAGTTTTCCACCGCCCCGATCAAATTCCCCAGATGAAGCCTACCAGTCGGCTGGATACCCGATAGCACTCGCTTCTTCATGCGCCCCATTATATCATGTCCGGCGCGACGTTCAAATAACGGAGCGCGTACTCCACCACGGTCTTGAACGACGGTCCGGCCACGCTTTCTCCCCAGATCGAGCCCTGCGGATCATCAACAATGATCAGGCAGATGAGCCGCGGCTCGGTCAGCGGCGCGATCCCGATGAACGAGGCGATGTAATGGCCCTTGAGATAACCCCGCCCGCCCGGCGCGGCCTTCTGCGCCGTGCCCGTTTTACCGCCGGTCGTGAAGTAAGCCATTTGCGCGCGCCGGCCGGACCCCTTGAGCACGACATTGCGCATTAATTTCAGGACCTCGGCCGCGGTCTGGCTCGAGACCGGCTTTCCCTTGGAGTCTTCGGAGAACATTCGGACGAAACGGCCGTCGTCGCTCTCCACTTTTTTCACGATATACGGCGTGACCATCCGTCCGTGGTTGGCAAAAGCGGAGAAGGCCTGCAGCAGCTGGAGCGGCGTCACGGCGATGCTCTGGCCGAACGTGATCATCGCCGGGTCCGGTTTGTACCAGTTCTCCCAGTAGCGGACGATCCCCTTCGACTCGCCGGCCAGGCCGAAACCGGTCTGCTCGCCGAAACCGAACTTGCGGATCCGGCGGTAGAAGCGCTCCGGCCCCATTTTCAGGCCGATCTGGGCGACCGCCGTGTTGATCGACTGCTCCAGCATGAACGAGAGCGAGATCTGCGGACCGGGCCACTTGATGGCGTGCGAATTCTCGATCACCTTGCCGCCGATCTCCAGCTTGTCCTGGGCGTTGAGGCGGGAATCGGGAGCGATCACTTTTTCTTCCAGGCCGGCGGCCGTGGAGATCACTTTAAAGGTCGAACCGGGCTCGTACGGATCGAGGAAAGCCGGATGCCAGCGCTGCGCGTTGGCTTTTTTGTAATCGTTCGGGTCAAAATCCGGTTTGCTGGCCAGCGCCAGGATCTCGCCGGTCCGGGCGTCCATGAGCAGCAGCATGCCCGACTGCGCCCGATAATGCTTGATCTGTTGAACGATCTCCCGCTCGGCGATGTACTGCAGATTTTCGTCGATCGTCAGGGTAACGTTCATCCCCTCCTCGCCCGGCTGGATCTCCCGCAGGGCGCCGTAAAGTTCCCGCCCTTCCGGATCGCCTTCGGTCACGACCTTCCCTTCTTTCCCTTTCAGGTATTTATCAAAGGCCAGTTCGACGCCCGACAAGCCCTGGTTGTCGGCGCCGACGAACCCGATCAGCTGCGCGGCCGTGCTCCCTTTGGGGTAAAGCCGTTTCCGCTCCTTCAATAATACTATCGAGCCGGGCGCGGTCGCTTTCAGCTTTTCCGCTTCCGCCGAAGAGAGGCGCCGGGCCAGCCAGGCGAACTTCGGTTTCTGAGTAAAAGCGGAAAAGGTGTCGATCGAGGTCGCCAGGATGTTGCCGTTCCGGTCGAGGATGTCGCCGCGGACCGAGGCGAGATTGATGATCCTGGTCCGCTGGTCCTGCGACATCCGGGTAAAGAAGTCGTGGCGGATGATCTGCACCCAGAGCAGCCGGCAGATCACGATCAGGAACAGCCCCAGGATCAAGCCGAACAGCAGCCGCAACCGCCGGTTAAACACCGCTGCCGCTCCGGCACAGCGCGGCGATCAGCATTTCCAGCTGCACGCTCTGCTGTTCCCCGCTTTTCAGGCGCATGCTCGTCTCCAGTAAAAGGGCCATATTCTCCTTAAGTTCGGCCAGAGAAAACCGCTCCAGCCCGTCCAGACATTTTTTGATAAAGTACGGGCTTCCTTTGATCCGCCGGGCGATCTCGCCGGGATCGCCGGGACGTCCGGGCAGCGCTTTGATCTGCAGCATCAACCGGTATTGGGTGGCGATCAAGCCCAGCAACCCGAACAGTTCCGCTCCGCCTTGCAGCAGTTGTCCGCACAAAGCCAGCGCTCCGGCCAGGTCCCGCCGCCGCAGTTTATCCAGCAAGGCAAAGGCGCTGGCCTCCCCCGGCGACGCCAGCGCGGCCACGTCCGCTTCTGCGATCTGCGGCCGGTCACCCAGGTAAGTGATCAGTTTTTCCAGTTCGTTCACCAGCAATCGTAAGTTCTGGCCGGAGATCTCGATCAGCAGCCGCGCCGCGCTCTCCGTGATGGCTTTACCCCGCTGCCGGCTTTGCGCCGCGACCCAGCGGAGCAGCGCCGCCTGTTCCCAGGGGGCGAACGACTTGAACTCTTCCGCCTGCCCGTTGGCCGCGATCCACTTAAAAAGCTTGGTCCGGCCGTCGATCCCCGGATTGCGCCAGACGACCGTCGTGCCGGGGGCGAGGTTTTGCAGGATACTAATGACCGCCGGCTGGTCGTCGGCGGCTACCTTGGCTTCGTCGATCACGACCAGCTTGGCGCCGCCCAGCAAAGACTGGCCGCAGAGCGCGTTCGAGAGCGTTTCCAGGGAAAGGTTGGCGCCGTCCAGCTGCTCGTGATCGCCCGCGGCGGCCCGGAGAGCCTTGATCCGCTCGTCGATCAGGTAATCCTCCGTGCCGAAAAAGAGGTAAACTTGTGTTTTTGTCATGATAAAAAAAGCCGACGAGCGGAATTGAACCGCTGACCTGCTGTTTACGAAACAGCTGCTCTACCAACTGAGCTACGTCGGCAACCAAGCAAACCCGGCCAACTGAGTCCCGACATAATCATTATATCAATTTATCGAATGTCGGGATCCCGACATTCCATTAATTAAATTATCTAATAATGTCGTCGGGACTACGTCGGCCCAAGCCCCGATCCTGGTCGGAAAAAGCCGGCGGCCAGAGTTGAACTGGCGACCTACTGATTACAAATCAGTTGCTCTACCAGCTGAGCTACGCCGGCAACCTTACCAACGGCTCATCAGGAGCCGGGCGTTATCATTGTGCGGCAGAACCCGCCGGGTGTCAACATCGACCAGCCAGTCGAAAGATTCCAGCGCCCCCCCGCTCTGCTCGCAAAGGAAACTGACCAGGAAACGTTCGCCCTGTTTCCTGACCTGCCAACCTTTTTCCACGATCGGCGTCCCGAGCGACTTGGTCAGGGTCACGACCGATTTGACCGCCGCGTCGATCCTGGTCCCCTTGTTCGTTTTGCCGCTCTTGAGGATCTGCAGCGAATCGTCGGCTACCAGCGGCGCCACTCCGGTCGGCGCTTTGGCCGCTAAACCGGCCGGCCGTTTCCTGGCCGGCGCCGCCGCCAGCGCGGTCTCTCCGCCCAATAGCGCGCGCAGCCGTCCGTTGTCCGGGTCCTGCCGCAAACCTTCGCGCCAGGCGTCGCGAGCTTCCTGGTCCAAGCCGAGCGCGGCCAGGCTTTCCCCCATCGCTAACCAGGCCTCGACCGCCGCCGGCCGCAATTCCACCGCCCGGCGCAGCGCGGCAATCGCTTCGTGCCAGCGTTTGGCCCTAATCCTTTGCCGGCCCGTTTGCAGGTAATCCTGGGACAGGTCGCTGGCCGCGACCCTGATCTCCATGTTCCGTTCATCCAGCCGCAGGGCCTTCTGCAGCGCGTCGGCGGCGCTGTCCCGGTCGCCCAGGGCGACGCGGCTGCGCGCTAACCCCAGGTAAGCGGCGGCGTAAGCGGGATCGACGGCAATGGCGTTTTGGTAATTCTGGACGGCGGCGGCGAAGTTCCGCGCCTTGTAAGCCTCCGCGCCCAACCGGCAATAATCGTCGGTCGGCTCCTTGACGTTGACCGCCGAGATCCACCCCTCTTTGCCGTCGTCAAAAACGACCTTGTACCACGGCATCTTGGAAATGCTGGTCACCACCTGGCCGGTGTAGAGGATCCGGTTAAAATCCGGCGCGTAAGCGGTGCAGGTCCCGGTCACGGTCAATGGCCAACCGGCGCTCAAGAATGCTTCGCCCTGGGAGACGTCGGCCGCCGCGGTTTTGGCCGCCGCTTTGTTCACAAAAAATTCGACCGTCCGCTGGATGCTCCCCCGGCGGCCGCTGATCTGGTAACGGGCCACGTGGACCCCTTCTTTCACTCCGTTCGGTATCCGGAAAGCGGTGCTCCAGGACTGGCCGTCGTTGCTGGCCAGCGCGACCGGTCCGTTCTGGAAATCAAAGACCGCTTTGACCGTCTTGACCGGGGCGGCCGTCCTGACGCCGAGCGAGATCACCCGTTCGTCCTTGACGACGCTGGGGTAAACCAGCGCTTCCACCCAGACCAGGGACAACGCTTCGCCGGCCTCCGTGGGCCCGGCTTTAATGCTCAGATTTTCCCGGTCGATGCCGCCCTCCAGAGCGGCGGCGACGGTGACCAGCAAGCAGACCGAGCATAATCCGGCAAAGATCTTTTTCATTTTTTCCTCCCTCTCAACTTTATAAATTAATAGGTCAGCAACAAATTGTCGATGCTGGTCTCGACCTCGCCTTCCGGCTTATCGGTCAACAGGATCAATTGGACCTTCAACAACCCGCCCGAGCCGTTGCGCTGGTCCGGGTTCCAGACCCCGTCGCCCGAGCCGGGATTTTCCAGCTTAAAAGCGGAGAACGGGATCGAGATCCGGGTAAATCCTTTGCCCAGGATCGGGACTTCCGCCACCCATTTGTCATCCTTGGTCGCCAACCAGTCCTTGGCCGCGTCCTGCTCCAGGGCCAGGTTGTTATTGTCGTCGTCAAAGACCTCGATCTTGATCTTGCCGCGCTTGTCGCTGCCGTAGATGTCCAGCTGCAGCCGGGTAAAACCGCTGGCGTCGACGTTCAGGTCCGTCCCGATCCCGCCGGCGAACCAGTTGACCGACCGGCTTTTCAGCTTCAGCGCGTACTCGCCGCACGACTCGGCGATCGCGTCGCGCGCGCCGGCCTCCAGCGAGGGATTGCGTTCGACCGCGATCTTGGCTTCGCCGAAGCGGTACCATTTATCCGCCCGGCCGTTCTCGAAATTATCGATCAGGTAGAACGTGAACTCGGCCCGGGCCACGACAGCCAGCGCGGCCAAAAACACCAAGCCAATTAGTTTTCGCTTCATTTCTTTTTACGCGAAACTCGCCGGGGTTTTCGGTCTGCGGCCTCCTTTTTTGCGTTCTTGATCGGCAATTTTGCTTTCGGCTTGGCCTTGGTCCTGCCGGCCGCGGTCTTGACCAGCGGCGGCAAAACCTGCAAAGCCAGGCGCTCTTTTTCCGTTTTTAACCGTTCGTTCTCCTTGGCGATGGACAGATTGCTCTTCTCCAGCACCGTCCTGGTCTGCTTGAGGTCGTAAAGCGCGCCGGTCAGGCTGGTAAGCTGGTTGCGCAGGTCGTGGTTCTGCTCGGCGACCGCCTCCTTTTCCAGCTTCAGCTCACCGAACATGAAAGAGAGCTTGGCCATCTTTTCCTGGTAATGCGCGTCTTCCAGGCACGGCTGGCGCCGTCGAAAGACTTCCGCCCCTTTCGCGACGGAAACGGCGGCGACCAGGGAGGCGAGCAGGCCGGCGGCCAAATAAAGCAGGTTCACGGAAGAAGCGGAATGCGAGCCGGTGGACAGGACGTGCGACAAGGACGGACCCATATTATTTCTCCCTTACAATATATTTCGAGGATTGGCGCAGGCCGGAATTGAACCGGCGACGCCTGCCTTTTCAGGGCAGCGCTCTACCAACTGAGCTACCGCGCCAGATCCTCGGATTGACCCGCCCGCGACTCGAACGCGGCACCACTTGCTTAAAAGGCAAGTGCTCTACCTGATGAGCTAGCGGGTCATGGTGAAAATAATTTTAACTTATGTAAGGGGTAAAGTAAAGAAAAATCTTGCGCCGTGGCCCAGCCCATCGGACTGCGCCCAGACCTTGCCGCCGTGCGCTTCCACGATCTCGCGGACGATCGCCAGGCCCATGCCGATCCCGCCGGCGCTGCGGGTGTACGAACTGTCGACCTGGAAGAATTTCTCGAAGATCTTCTCGATGTTCTCGCGTTCGAGCCCGATGCCGGAATCCCAGACCTCGACCTGGGCGGCGCCGCCGATCCTGGTGATCCTGATGCCGGCCCGCCCTTTTTTGGGGGTGAACTTCAGCGCGTTGCCCAGCAGGTTGCCGGTCACCCGGGTGATCTTCGATTCGTCGGCCAGCAAAGTGTCGATCTCCGGCGATAATTCGATCTCCGGCTTGATCTCCTTTTCCTGGAACTGGAAATCCATGCCGTCCACCGCTTCCTGCACGATCGCGTTGAGGGAGACCGGCTCTTTTTTGATCTCGATCGGCCGGCCGTACTCCACCCGCGTGATATCGAGCACGCTGTCGATCAGGCTCAGCAGCCGCCGGCTCTGTTTTTTGATAACGTCGATCGCGGTCCGCTGCTCCGGCGTCAGCTTGCCGATCTGCTCGCCGAGCAGCATGTCCGTATAGCCCTGGATCGGCGTCAGCGGCGTGCGCAGTTCGTGGGAAATGACCGACATGAACTCGGTCTTCATCTGTTCCCGCTCCTTGGCCTTTTCCAGCTCCCAGGTCGCTTTCTTGTTCTCGGAAACGTCGCGCCCCACTCCCTGGATGGCGATCAGTTTGCCGTTGGAATCGAAGATCGGGTTGGAGAAGATCGAGAACCAGATCAGGTTCCCGTCCTTGCGTTTCATTTTGAACTCGACGCCGGTCTTTTTGCCGGAAAAAGCGGCGCGGTAAAAATCGCGGACCTTTTGCAGGTCTTCTGCCACCACGTACTGCTCCGGGTTGACCAGCCCCTGCAGGAACTCGCCCGGCGAATACCCGGTCAGTTCCTGGAGATTTTGGCTGACGTGGACGTGGCTGGTCTGGGTATCGATCGTGAAAAAGGCGTCGGACGAGGCGTCCGCCAGCGTCTGGCTTTTCATGTTCGCGTCGTGCGCGATCCGCTGGCATTCCCGGACCTCAAAGCCGGCGGCGATCTGCTTGGCGAACGCGTCGGCGATCTTCAGGATCTTCGGCTCGTTCTCCCGGGCGGCGAAGAACAGCAAGCCCTGGACTTCTTTATTGATCACGACCGGGCAAAGGCCGACCGCCCTGACCCGGACCGGCCGGGCCGCGGTTTCGACGTCATAGACCGAGATGATGTTCTTGACCCCTTCCGCCGCGTTCTCGGCAAAGGCCGCGGTCTGGGTATCGACCACGCGCTCGACGAACGGATTAACGGACGGCAGGAACACCTGGCCGCTCGTTTTCACGATCGGCAAAGGGAGGGAGAACTTGATCTCGTATTGGGGGGAATCGGGCTTCTTGACCGCCATAAAGACCAGCGGCGACTCCGCCGCCAGCACCGCGTCCCGCAGGATCGCTTCGATCTTTTCCTGGTCGTGGTTCTCGAATTTCATTGGTATTTAGGCGTCCGGTGCAGCTCGGTCAGGAGGGCGTCGACCTCTTTCTCCAATTCGATCATTTTCATTTCCCGGCCGACGGTGACCTGGTGCCACTCCTGCAATTCCTTCATCTGTTCGCGCAGCTTATCCTCCGACCGTTTCCGCTCCGTGATGTCGTTGGCGATCGCGGACAGGCCGATCACTTCGTCGGTCCCCGCCTTGATCGGGGAAATGGTCACCAGCAGGCAGAGCGCCCGTCCGGCCTTGTTCTGCCGGGTCACTTCCAGGTTCTTGAGGTTCTCGCCGGCCTTGATCTTGGCGATCCAGCCGGCCGTTTCTTCCCGGCTGACAAAAGGGAGCTGTTGTCCTATGACTTCGGCGGCCGGGTAACCGAGGATCCGCTCCGCCGCTTCGTTCCAGGTCTGCACCTTGCCTTCCAGGTCAATGGTAAAGATCGCGTCGTCCGAGCCTTTGATGATGCTGTTCAGGTAATCCCTGGTCTCCATGATATCGCGGTACAATTTCGCGTTCTCGATCGCGATCCCCGCCTCCGCCGCCATGGTCGCCAGCAGCTCCAGGTCGTCGTCGTTGTACGTTTCTTCCGACAGCTTCTCGCCCAGCAACAATACGCCGGTCAGGTCTTCTTTGATGAATGAAGGGACCGCCACCGCCGCTTTGAATTTCTCCATTGCCAGGATCGCGGCCGCGGCCATCTCCCGGTCCGGCCGATCGATCCTCGTGCCAGCCAAACGGTTTTTCAGCTCTTCGATCAGGATCGCCGACTTCTCCGTCCGAAGCAACACGATCAGCGGGTCATCTTCACTGATCTGCAACCCGGTAAATTCTTTTGGCAGGCTATTGATCTTCTCGACGACATAACAATGCCTTTTCTCTTCATGCAGCAGCACGGCGACCCCGCCGACGCAAAGGATCTTCGCGACGGTCATGTCGATCATCCGGAAAAGCGTTTCCAGGTCGGTGATCGACGCCAGCCGGTTGGTGACTTCCCGGATTATGCGCTGGTATTCAATGACCTGCTGAAAGAAGATCCTGTCCGTCCCGGCCTGCAATAGCCGGCGCAGCGGCATAAAGGTCAACGTCACGATCAGGGCCGCCGGTAAAGCCGCCCAAAAGGAAAAATAGCCGAACCAGAAACGGAACAGATATTCGAACCCCAGCACTACTAAAACATAAACGAAAGTTATTCCCGTCGTGATCAGGGAGTAAGCGGTCGTTTTTTTCAGGATCAGGCTGACGTCCATCAAGCGGTAACGTAAAATGGCGTAGGCGGTGATCAAAACGTAAGGCACCACTGCCAGACCGGACAATTCAGTGACGGGGATGCCCGTAAACATCGCGGCAATCGTTAATAAGCCGCCGATAAAACCGGCGCCAAAAGCCAGTAACAGGAATTTGATCTGCTGCAGCTTATGTCCCCGGTGGTTCCTAATATCAAGGACAAGCCAAACATTGCCCAAGATCGCCGAGTAATAAACGATCAAGGTCAAAGGAACGAACAAAATGCCCGGCACCGTGAAATACGCGAAATGGCCTTTAGCGACAACCCCGCTGACAAATAATCCGGTTGTAAGGTCCAGTACGGCAAATATTATAGTTAAGCCGAGAAAAATATTGTTCTGGGCCTTCCAATACAAGTTCCGCTCTTTCATTAGAAAAGTGGAAATGAAAAGCGAAAAAGAGGCCGGGATCAGAATGATCCCCAGGCAGGCAAGTTTGGCGAACAGCACCGCGGCATTTACCGAAGTAGAGTTGACCCCCAGGAAAGCGCTGCCATTCCACAAAAATACGGAAAAACAAAACGCCAAAAAGTAGAGCTGTTCTTTGCTTCTTGTTCCCCTGAACCAGAGCAGGAGGATCAAGCAAAAGCTGATAACGGCCGAAAACAAATAGACCGCTGAATATGGGTTAAATGTCATATGATCTTTTTAGTAAACAATTGTTAACCCGCCCCACGACAAACCTGCCGCCGTACCGAGAAAAATGAGCTTGTCGCCTCTTTTGATCGTACCATTTCTGACGAACCGGTCAAGCGTTAAGGGCATGGAAGCGGCGGCGGTATTCCCGCACTCCGCCAAGGTCATTAAGGCTTTCGCCATATCGATCCCGACTTTTCTTGCTCCGCCCGAAATACCGAAGATGCTTGCCTGATGAGGGATCAAATAATCGATCTCGTTCTTGGCAAAATCGGCGTATTTCATTGTACCGGCGATCAGATCGTCCATTCCCCTCATCGCCTGCTTCAAGACCGGCGAACCGTTCATGTAAAACATGTTAGTTTCCGGTTCTAAGCCGGCCTTATTGGGATGATTGCGATTCCCATATCCTTCGATATGGATCAAATGATCATGGGTCGAATCGGTCTTAAAATAAGCGGAATTAATGGCCGACTTGTCGCCTTCGTCCGCCCGGCTCACGACCACGCTGCCCGCGCCGTCACCCAGCAGAAAGCGGGACTCTCCCTCCCGCCAATTGATGACTTTGGACGTTAATTCCGCCGCCGCGATCAAAATGTTTTTGTACTTACCGATGCTGATATAGTTTTTGGCAATATCCATGGCCAGTAAAAAGCTCAGGCAAGTATAATTTACGTCAAAAGCGGCGGTATTCTTAAGGCCGAGTTTTTTTTGCAGCCGGGAAGCGGTCGTCGGGATTGCCTGGTCGCCGATACTGGAACCGAAGATAATCAGGTCGATCTCTTTGGGGTCGATCTTAGCGGCGGCGATCGCCTGTTTGGCCGCTTCCAGGGCGAGGTCGGAACTTGACTGGTCCGCGTTCGCAAAATGCCGGCTTTTAACGCCGGTCATTTCCACAATTTGATTCGGCCTTAAACCGTATTTCTTTTCTAACTCCGCGCTCTCAACGACAATTTCAGGCACATAGCTTCCCGTGCCAATTATTTTAGCGTTGCCAGAAGCCATCATCCCTGTTCGTTACCTTTCCGGAATCGGGCCCGGCCGGATTTGAACCGGTGATCTCCTGCGTGACAGGCAGGCGTGTTAAACCGGACTACACTACGGGCCCTCAATTCCGCTCGAAAAAGTAATTATACCAGCTTTCGGGCACGCCGTGAAGCCTGGTCATGTGCAAGTACAGCGTTGACGACGGACGGTAGGGCGTGCCGATCAGCTTCAGCCCCGCCTCTTCCGGCAGCCGGTCCCCTTTCCGGTTGTTGCAGCGGGCGCAACAAGCCACCATGTTCTCCCATTCGTCTTCCCCGCCCCGGCTCTTGGGAATGACATGGTCGATCGTCAGCGTACAGCCGACTTTGCCGCAATACTGGCAGGTGTGATTGTCGCGCAGGTAAATATTCTTGCGCGACAGCACCACCTTGGTGTACGGCAGCGGCACGTAATGCACCAGCCGGATGATCTCCGGCAGCCGCAGGGCGCCGTTGATCATCTTCCCGTTATAGGCAACGCCGGCCGCCCGCCCCTTGTAGAGCATGGTCATCGCTCTCCGCCAGGAGGTGATGTTGATCGGCACTTGCGTTTCGTTCAGGACCAGCACTTGCTCTGCCATTTTAGTAAAAAGAAAAGAACGGAGGGGGAGAGATTCGAACTCTCGCTACCTTGCGGTACTAACGGTTTAGCAAACCGTCCCCTTGAACCACTTGGGTACCCCTCCTCAAAACTAAGCACGAAATACGAAACACGAAATTCGAAACGGAGGGAGGAGGATTCGAACCCCCGGTGCGCTTGCGCGCACAGTAGTTTTCAAGACTACCGCCATCAACCACTCGGCCATCCCTCCGTGAAACTCTCCCCTACTCTCCGCCCGAGATCAACTCTTCGATCTTTTTCTTGGCGAACGGCGTCTTGGCGATGATCTCCGCCGCTTCCGCCCTGGTCAGGTACATCTTGGGGCCGAAACCCTGGTCGCCGATGTATTCGAACAGGCCGGCGTCTTTGGTCGCGGCAATGGCCGGCGCCGCCCAGTGATCGACCGGCACGTCCCAGTAAGGCGCCTTCAGCAATTTCGGCTTCAGGTAGAGGCCGGAAAAACGCGCCAGGATCGTCGCCGCTTCCGCCCTGGTGACCCGCTTGGCCGGCTTGAACGAACCGTCGGGGAAACCGTTGATGTATTTGCGCTCCACCGCCAGGCTGACGTACGGCGCCTCGTAAGACTGGAGCGGCACGTCGTTGAAGCGGACGGCGATCTCCTTGCCGACGATAAACCCTTTCGCCTTGACCAGCAGCACCGCCAGCTCGCCCCGGGTGATCTCCTTGGTCGGGTAAAAATTCCCGTCCTCGTACGGGTCCATGATCCCCAGCGTGGTCAGGTACTGGATCGGCTTGCGCGCCCAGTAGGCTTCGGGCACGTCCGGAAAGACCTTAAGCAGCGGCTTGCTGACGATCTCCGGCTGCGGAACCGTCGATTTGCGCTTCTCCGCCTTCGCTTTGATGCTCTCCTGGATCCGCTGCTCCTCTCCCCGGTAACCGACGGAGAAGAAATGGGTGGTGTTCTCGGACAGTTCGCCGAACTGGTGATAGGCGTAGTCGAAAGTGAACCCGGCGAAATAAAAGCCGACGCCCGCCGTCAGGTTGTTGTCGACGCCGGTCCCGCTTTCCGTCGCCCGCGGTTTCTGGTCCAACCCGCCGCGCAGGGCCAGGCTATCCAGCGGCCAGTACTCGACCCCGGCGTGGTAAGCGGTCGGACGGTTCTGGCTGCTTTTTTCCAGGTCGAACAGCAGGTCCAGCTTCTGGTCCCAATTGGCCCGCGCGCCGTTGGGCCCGAACATGTTCAGCCGGCCGCCCAGGTGGGTGACCATCGGGATCGCCTCGGTGACCGCGTTCTTTTGCCAGGAGAACTTGCCGCCGAAACTTTCCGGCAGGAAATTCTGCATCGTCAGGCCGAAGTTCAGCCAGGGATTGACGTCCCAGAGCATCCCCAGGTCGGCGTCCATGCCGCTGCCGGTCGCGTCCTGCATCGTCGACCCGCCGCCGGTAAAACCCTGGGCGAACAGCTTGAGGCTGGCGCCGAGCGCGACGTTGCCCCCCGCTCCGCCGCGCAGGAACCGGCTGAGCTTGGAGCCGTAGGAAAAGACGATCAGGCTGGAAGTGTAATCGGTGGCGCCGTACTGCTGCGCTTCCTGGCTGGGCCCGGAGCCGACCAGCTGCATCAGCGGGATGCTGCCGACCGAAGCGTTGACGTAACCGACGCCGAACTTGCCGAGCGGCGAATTTTCCGCGGCGCCCAGCAAAATGTAATTGACGTCGCCGAGCATCGCGCCCCCCATGCTGACCAGGTTCAGGCTTTTATTGCGCGAGAGGCCGGCCGGATTGGTAAAGATGGCGCTGGCGTCGTCCGCCAGGGCAAAATAGGCCTTACCCAGGCTGAGCGGCCGGGCGCCGACGCCGATCTCGCTCAGGTCCAGGGCGGCCATGGCTGTTGAACCGCACAAAACGACGGCTAACAGCAGGCAAATCAGCTGTTTCATGCTGGCTTTTATTATCGCCGATAACATCCGGCCTGTCAACTTCGATTAATTATGTTAAAATGAATTAACCATGCTGAGCAAGATCCGCAACTTCTGCATCATCGCGCACATCGATCACGGCAAATCAACGCTGGCCGACCGGCTGCTCGAATTCACCAAAACGATCGAAAAGCGCGACATGCGCGCCCAGGTCCTGGACACGATGGACCTGGAGCGGGAGCGCGGCATCACCATCAAGGCGCAGGCAATCAGGATGGAATATAACGGCTACGTGCTTAACCTGATCGACACGCCGGGCCATGTCGACTTCTCGTACGAGGTCTCCCGGTCGCTGGCCGCTTGCGAAGGGGCCCTGCTGCTGGTCGACGCGACGCAGGGGATCGAAGCGCAGACGCTGGCCAATTACCATCTGGCCCTGCACAGCAACCTGACGATCATCCCGATCATCAACAAGATCGATCTCCCCGGCGCCGAAGTGGAAATGGCGAAGAACGAGCTGGTCCACACGCTCGGTTTCCGGGCGGACGAGATCCTGCTCGCTTCGGCCAAGGAAGGCCGCGGCATCGCCGAGATCATCGACGCGGTCATCGCCCGCGTCCCGCCGCCGCAAGGCGACCCGGACGCGCCGCTCCAGGCGCTGATCTTCGATTCCCATTACGATTCCTTCCGCGGCGTCATCGTCTATCTCCGGATCGTCAACGGCACCTTGAACAAAGGCGACAAGATCCGGCTGATGGGGACCGGCAAAGAGTTCGAAGCGCTGGAGATCGGCACGCTCCGGCTCGACCTGATCCCGCGCGACACCTTAGCGGCCGGCGAGGTCGGTTACCTGATCGGCAACATCAAGAACATCGCCGACGCTCACGTCGGCGACACCGTTACCCGGACCAAGTCCCCGGCCCCGGCCGCCCTGCCCGGTTATCAGCCGATCAAGCCGATGGTCTTTTGCGGCTTCTATCCGATCAACGGCGAAGATTACGAGCTGCTCAAGGAATCGATCGAAAAACTGCAGCTCAACGACGCCGCCCTCTTCTACGAACCGGAGACTTCGACGGCGCTCGGCTTCGGTTACCGCTGCGGTTTTCTCGGGTTGCTCCATCTGGAGATCACCCAGCAGCGGTTGACCCGCGAGTTCAATATCGGGCTGATCGCCACGACGCCCAACGTGGTCTACCAGGTGAACCTGACCAATAAAAAGGTCCTGCTGATCGACAACCCGACCAAGCTGCCCGACCTGTCGCAGATCGAATCGATCGAAGAACCGTATCTTAAAGTCAGCATTTTTACCCCGGCCGACTATGTCGGCGCGGTCATGACCCTGGCCAACGACAAACGGGGAACCTTCCTCAACCTGGAATACCTGGACCCGAAGCGGGCGGTGATCACTTACGAATTGCCGCTGGCCGAGGTGATCATCGAGTTCCACGACCTGCTCAAATCGGTCACGCGCGGCTATGCTTCGATGGACTACGAGCAGGTCGGCTACCGGACCTCCGACCTGGTCAAACTCGACATCCTGATCAACCAGGAGCCGGTCGACGCCCTCTCGTTCATCGTCCACCGCGACCGCGCCTATTATTACGGCAAGAAGATGACCGAGCGGCTGGTCAAGGAGATTCCCCAGCACCAGTTCTCCGTCCCGGTCCAGGCGGCGATCGGCGGCAAGATCATCGCCCGGGAAACCATCAAGGCCAAGCGCAAGGACGTGCTGGCCAAATGCTACGGCGGCGACATTACGCGAAAAAGAAAACTGCTAGAGAAGCAAAAAGAAGGCAAGAAGAAAATGAAGCTAATCGGCCGCGTCGAGATCCCGCAAGAGGCGTTCCTCGCCGTCCTCCGCCTCGACCAATGACCGCGCTGTATGTCCACATCCCCTTCTGCAAACGTAAATGCAACTATTGCGACTTTGTTTCCTATGCCGGCAAAGAGGCGCTGATCGACGCGTATGTCAACGCTTTGGTCAGGGAACTGGGGACTAAGGAACTGGGAACTGGGGGGCCAGAAACTATTTTCTTTGGAGGCGGGACGCCTACCCTGCTCGAGCCCAGACATTTCGAGCAAATAATAAAAACCGTAGCGGCGGTCTTTAGACCGCCATCCCGAAATGGCGACCTGAAGGTCGCCGCTACAAGCGAAATCACCATCGAGGCCAACCCCGGCACAGCCGACAAGGCCAAGCTAAAAGCGCTCCGAGCGCTCGGCATCAACCGGCTCTCGATCGGTGTCCAGTCGTTCAACGACCGGCATTTGACCATGCTTGGCCGGGTCCATGACTCGGCGACGGCTAAACGGTTCTATCAGGACGCCCGCGCCGCCGGCTTCGAGAATATCAACCTCGATCTGATCTTCGCCCTGCCCGGGCAGACGCTGGCGGAATGGAAAGCCGACCTCCGGCAAGCGCTCGAGCTGGATCCCGAACACTTATCTGTTTATAATCTGCAAATTGAAGAAGGAACCCCTTTTGCGGGAAAATTTACCAAGGCGGACGAAGAAGTCGAACTGGCCATGTACGAAGCCGCGATCGATACGCTGACCGCCGCCGGCTATAAGCATTACGAGATCTCGAATTTTGCTAAACCGGGCCGCGAATGTCAGCATAACCTGGTCTACTGGCGGAACGGGAACTACCTCGGCGTCGGCGCCGGCGCGCACTCGCATGTTAACGGCCAGCGCTGGTCGAACCCGAACTGTCTCGAGGAATATCTGTCACGTGTCGCGAGTCACGAGTTGCGGGTCAGCGACCCGGAGACCCGCGACCCGCGACCCGAAACCATTTTCCTCGGTCTGCGGTTGCTGGACGGCCTGGCCCAGGAGCATTTCAACGGATTTGAACGCGAAGTAAAAGAGTTGATAGCTGACGGGCTCCTCACGGCTGACGGCAGCAATTATAAACTGACCAGAAAAGGCCTCTACCTCGGCAACCTGGTGTTCGCAAAGTTCGTCTAACCCTCCCTTGACACCCTCGGGTTAACCTTGCTATAATTAGCACTCATCTGGAGAGAGTGCTAATGATAAAAACCATTGAACTTGACGAACGGAAAAAGCGGATCCTGGAAGCGATCGTCCGCGACTATCTGCACACCGCGGAAGCGGTCGGCTCGCGCACGATCTGGCGCGCCTATATGCCCGACCTCTCCCCCGCCACCATCCGGAACGAAATGGCGGACCTGGAGGCAATGGGGCTGATCGTCCAGCCGCACACTTCGGCCGGGCGGATCCCGACCGACCTCGGTTACCGTTTCTACGTCGATCACCTCATGAAAGCGCGCCAGCTGACGACCCGCGAGCAGGAGGTCATCAGCGACGGGCTGAAAACGATCCACCAGGACGTGGAGAACGCCCTGCACCAGACCTTAAAGGTCTTGTCCAACTTGATGGAATACGCTTCGGTGGTGGCTACGCTCAACGACCGGACCCGGGTCTACTCGACCGGCTTTTCCCACATGCTCAAGCAGCCGGAATTCAATAATGACATGACCTACACCCGGCACGTCATGGAAGTGGCAGAGAACGAAGAGCTGATGGCCGACATGATCAAGGAATACACGACCGAGAAAGGGATCACGATCAAGATCGGCCACGAAAACGAT
Source organism: Candidatus Margulisiibacteriota bacterium (assembly GCA_041650855.1). Classification (NCBI taxonomy): domain Bacteria; kingdom Bacillati; phylum Candidatus Margulisiibacteriota; species Candidatus Margulisiibacteriota bacterium. The sequence continues at coordinate 7,892 of JBAZKJ010000004.1, read as the reverse complement.
TTTAAAGAGGTCAAGAACTGCAGCGTGGTGATGAGCTCGTACGACATGGGGCAAGCGGCGTCCGGCGGGATCGGCGTGATCGGCCCGACCCGGATGAGCTACGGCCGCGTCGCCAGCATCCTGGAAAATCTTTCCCGGCGTTTGGACAATTTACTGGAGGGGAAATAATGGCCGAAGAGCTACAGGAAACGCCAAAAGAGCTGCCGCCCGAGAAAAGTGAGCTTGAGCTGACTCAAGAAGAGCTGATCGAGACCAAGAACCGGCTTCTCCGCGCGCTGGCGGACTTCGACAATTACAAAAAGCGCTCCGCGCTCGATCGCGAACAGTTCGTCCAGTTCGCCAACGAAGCGCTGATCACCGCCCTCCTCCCGATCTTGGACGGGTTTGAGCGGGCATTGAAGCACAAAACCAGCGCCGAGATGACCAAGGGGCTGGCGTTGATCAAGAAACAGCTGGAAGACGTGCTGATCAAGCACGGGGTCAAGGAGATCGAGGCGCTCGGCAAGCCTTACGATCCCAATCTGCACGAGGCAATCTTGAACAAAGAACACAAGGGACCGGAAGGGGTCATCATCGAGGAAATGCAAAAAGGGTATACGCTCCATGGCCGCGTCATCCGGCCGTCCATGGTGATCGTGAGCAAGAAAGGAGCAAAGTAAAATGGCACAGGAAAAGATAATCGGGATCGATCTGGGGACGACGAACAGCTGCGTGGCGGTGATGATGGGGGGCGAATCGACGGTAGTACCGAACTCGGAAGGAGGTCGCACTACCCCGTCGATCGTCGCGTTCCTGAAGGACGGCTCGCGCGTTGTCGGCCAGGTGGCCAAACGGCAGTCGATCACCAACCCGGAGCATACCGTCTCCTCGATCAAGCGCTTCATGGGACGCCGGTTCGACGAGGTCGGCGGCGAATTGAAGTATGTCCCCTACCGCGTGGTCAAAGGCGGCAAGGACGAGGTCAAGGTCAAGATCGAAGAGAAAGAATACACCCCGCCGGAGATCTCCGCCATGATTCTGCAAAAGATGAAGCAATCGGCCGAGGACTTTCTCGGCGAGCCGGTCAAGAAAGCGGTGATCACCGTCCCCGCCTATTTTAACGACAGCCAGCGCCAGGCGACCAAGGACGCCGGCACCATCGCCGGCCTGGAAGTGGTCCGGATCATCAACGAACCGACCGCCGCGTCGCTCGCTTACGGCCTCGACAAAAAGAAGAACGAGAAGATCGCCATCTACGACCTGGGCGGCGGCACGTTCGACATTTCTATTCTGGAAATTGGCGACGGGGTCTTCGAGGTCAAATCGACCAACGGCGACACCCACCTCGGCGGCGACGACTTCGACCAGCACATCATGAAGTGGCTGCTCGAAGAGTTCAAGAAAGACCAGGGGGTCGACTTGAGCCACGACCGGATGGCAATGCAGCGGCTCAAGGAAGCGTCCGAAAAAGCCAAATGCGAACTCTCCACCGCCGCGGAAACGGAGATCAATCTCCCCTTCCTCACGGCCGACCAGACTGGCCCCAAACATTTAGTGATCAAGCTGTCGCGCGCCAAGCTGGAACAATTGGTCGGCGACCTGATCGAGCGGTCGATCGCGCCGTGCAAACAGGCGCTCGCCGACGCCGGACTCTCTGCCAGCCAGATCGACGAAGTTATCCTGGTCGGCGGCATGACCAGAATGCCGAAGGTCCAGGAAACGGTCAAAGCGTTCTTCGGCAAAGAGCCGCACAAGGGCGTTAACCCCGACGAAGTGGTGGCGATCGGCGCCGCCCTGCAAGGCGGCGTCCTGGCCGGCGAGGTCAAGGAGATGGTTTTGCTCGACGTCACGCCGCTGACGCTCGGCATCGAAACGCTCGGCAGCGTCATGACCCCGCTGATCGAGCGGAACATGACGATCCCCACCTCCAAGAGTCAGGTCTTTTCGACCGCGGCCGACGGGCAGACCTCGGTCGAGGTCCACGTCCTGCAGGGCGAACGCCCGATGGCCTCGGACAACCGGACGCTCGGCCGCTTCCATCTCGACGGCATCCCCCCGGCGCCGCGCGGCATCCCGCAAGTCGAAGTGACCTTCGACATCGACGCCAACGGGATCTTGAACGTCAAGGCCAAGGACAAAGGGACCGGCAAGGAACAGAAGATCACGATCACCGCTTCGTCCGGCCTCTCCAAGGACGAGATCGAGAAGATGAAGAAGACCGCCGAAGCGCACGAAGCCGAGGACAAGAAGAAACGGGAAGAGGTCGACACCCGCAACCAGGCCGACGCTATGGCCTACTCCGCCGAAAAGACGCTGAAAGAGGCCGGCGACAAGGTCGACGCGCCAACTAAGGAAAAAGTCGAAAAAGCGATCGCGGTTACCCGCCAGGCACTGGCAGGGACCGACGCCGGCGCGATCAAGAAAGCGCTCGACGACCTGCAAAAAGAAGTGTACGAGATGTCGGCTAAGATCTACAAAGAAGCCGGGCCGACCCCGGGCGCCGAAGGCCAGCCTCAGGGCGGCGGCAACGCCGGCGAGGGGCCGACGGTCGACGCGGAAGCGGAAGTTAAAGACGATAAGTAATGAAGAAGGACTACTATGAAGTCCTGGGGATAAATAAAAGCGCGGCGCCGGACGAGATCAAGAAGGCGTACCGCAATTTAGCCCGCAAGCATCATCCCGACGTCAACAAGGAAGCCGGCTCGGCCGACAGGTTCAAGGAGATCAACGAAGCCTACCAGGTCCTCTCCGATCCGCAGAAACGCTCCCAGTACGACTACTTCGGCCAGGCCGGCGGCCCGCAGGGCGCCGGCGGGTTCGGCGGAGGAGGATTCGAAGGCTTTGATTTCGGGGGCGGCAGCGGAAACTTCGGCGACCTCGGCGACCTGTTCGACATGTTCTTCAGCGGCCGCCAGGGCGCAGCCCAGCGCCGCGGCGGCCCGGAGCGGGGCGAAGACCTCCGCCTTGATCTCCGCATCACGCTAACCGAAGCCGCTAAAGGAGCGGACAAAGAGCTGGAAGTCCCCCACTACGTCGCCTGCACCACCTGCAAAGGGAGCGGCGCCAAACCGGGGACCTCGCCGGTCAAATGCGCCACCTGTAACGGTTCGGGCCAGGTCAAGAAAACCCAGCGAACGGTCCTCGGCAGTTTCGCCCAGATCATCACCTGCCCGACCTGCCGCGGCAGCGGCGAAGCGATCGCCTCACCCTGCCCGTCCTGCCACGGCAACGGCCGCGAAAAGAAAAAGCACGTCGTCAAGATCAAAGTTCCGGCCGGAATCGATTCCGGCTACCGCTTGCGGGTATCCGGCGCCGGCAACGCCGGGACTAAAGGCGGTCCGCCCGGCGATCTTTACGTCTTTATCGAAGTTCAACCGCATCCGCTGTTCAACCGCGACGGGGCCAATCTCTACTACCGGACCGAGATCAGTTTTATCCAGGCGATCTTAGGCGACGAGATCAAGGTGCCGACGCTCGACGGGGAAGCGACCATGAAGGTCCCGCCTGGCACGCAGCCGAACACCAATTTCAAGATCAAAGAGAAAGGACTGCCGCACCTCCAGAGCAAAGGGAAAGGCGATCTTTATGTCCTGGTCGAGGTCAAGATCCCAACCAAGCTTACTAAACAGCAGGAAGAGCTGCTGAAACAATTCAAAAATGCCTAGGTTATTCGTCCCACCCGCGGATTTCCCCAACATTACCGGAGCGGACGCCCATTACGTCCGCAACGTCCTGCGCCTGCAGGCCGGCGACCGCCTCGAATTACTGGACGGCACCGGCCAGGTCCATGAGGCGGAGATCGTCAGCTTAACGAAAGAGCTGGTCACGGTCAAGATCGTCAGGTCGTCCCCGTCCGACCGGGAGCCGGCAGTCAAAGTCACCTTGGCTCAAGCGCTCCCTAAAGGGCAAAAGATGGATTTTGTCGTGGAAAAATGCGTCGAGCTCGGAGTTAATAAGATCATCCCGGTCGTGACTGAGCGGACGATCGGCAAAACCGCCAAGACCGACCGCTGGCGCAAGCTTGCCAAGGAAGCGGCCGAACAATCGGGCCGCGCCATCATCCCGGAAGTCAGCGAGCCGACCGACTTCACGTCGGTCCTTAAACTAAAGGAGCGGTTCGGTCTGGCTTTGTTGCCCTGGGAACTGGAAAAGAATATTAGTTTACGGTCGGCCCTTCAGACTTCTAAACCAACTTCTATAATTGTCTTGATCGGACCGGAAGGAGGATTCAGTCGGGCGGAAGTCGAGCAAGCGCGGGCCGCGGGGTGGCAAACCGTCACTCTGGGGAAAAGGATCTTACGGACGGAAACGGCGGGACTGGCGGTCTTGGCCAATATTATGTACGAGCGGGAATAAGCGCCGCGATCTCCGCCGGCACCCCTTCCTCCGTCTCTTTTATCTCGGCCAGCGCGTTTTGGAAATGAGCGGCCAGACCAAACGCTTCCCCTTCGGTCAGGATGATCTTTAAGAGCTCGACGATCTCCGGCGCCTTCATCTTTTGGTAGAGCGCGACCAATATTTTATAGGTAAAATTGATCCGGAGCCGGTCCAGCTCCTTGTCGTTCTCCCGGCCGCGCCGCAGGATATCCCTGACCGTGGCGGTAAGCCCCGCCAACTCGGCCGCGAATTCCGGCGTCTCCCCTTTTTCCGTGAAGAGCATCTCCAGGTAATTGAGCCGGGCAACCAGGTAAGAGGGATCGACAGCCATCGACCGCTCATAGCTCGCCCGCGCCTGCCCCGTCTTGCCCTGTTCTTCCTGCAGACAGCCCAGGCAGGACCAGAGGATCGGGCTGTGCGGGAAATCCTTGATCAGCCGGGCAAGGACTTTTTCCCCTTTTTTGCAATTCAGCCGCTTCTCCGGGCCTTCTTTGTCGGAACCGACAAAAATCGCGGTCAAAAGCTCGGCGGCATAGATCCGGAGCGACTGAAATGCTCCGAGGTGCTCTTCGTAGACCCGCAGGGAGACATCTGCCCCAATGACGCTGATCAGTTTTTCCGCCGCCGCTTTGTCCCGCCCCAGGTGCGAGTCGTTCCGCGCCTGCATCGTTAAGCAGTAATTATAAGCGCCGGAATCCCGGCCGTTATGCCGCATGATCGCCGCGATCAGCCGCGCGCTTTCTTCGACCAGGCCAAGATCCTGGCAATTGCCGGCAAAACCGACCATCATGATCGGATATTCGGCGCAAAGCTGTTCGCAGGTCGCCACTGCTCCCGTCAGGTGATCGACCAATTTGGCCAGCAGCGTCCGCAGCTGCGCCCGTTCCTCCCGGTCGCCGCTCGCCGCGTACCGGTCAAAGGCCTGCTTGGTGAAATCGACGATCAGCATCGGTTCGGCCTTTGGCCCGGCCAGGAAACCGTTCAGCCATTCGGCGACCTCGGCGGTCCGGCCCTGGAGCAGCCGGATCTTCGCCCGGTTCATATGGCTTTTGACATTTTTCGGGTCCCGCCGGAGCGCTTCTTCAATGCTGGCCGCCGCCTCTTGCAGGTACTCCGGGGCGCCGCTTTGCACATGCGCCATCAGCAGCGCCAGCGCTAAATTACCAAAGGCGGCCGTGCGCGTTCCTTCCAGCTCGGCCCGGCGCTCGCCCGCGTTCTGTCCCGGCGGCAGTTCCAGCGCGATTATCGTCCGGGCATAGGCGGCTGCGGCCGGGAACTGGCGCAGGCTGAGATGGAGCAGCGACAGCCGCTCCAGCGCGATCAGGGAAAAAGCGTCGTAAAACAGGGCCCGCCGGTAAAGCGCGATCGCACCGGCCGTATCGCCCGCCTCCCCGGTCTTGTGCGCCATGACGCTGAGCAAGCCGGCGGTCTGGCGGTCGAGATTTTCCGCCGCGGGATTGAGCCGGTAACAAGCCAGCAGTTCGGCCAAAGCTTCGTCCCAACGGCGCTGCTTATATTCTGCCAGGTAAGCCCGGTAATGCTTGCCGAACAAATTGTCCATGATCAAGGCGCACAGCTCCTGGTTTTTGTGCGTTTTATTATCGGCGGCGGCCGCCAGCCGTTCGACCAGCGGATAGTAGCTGGCCTGATAGAGCGCTTTATAGGCCGCGTCGGCGGCTTTCGGGGAAATCTCTTCCCCCAGCGAGAAGTGGCGCCGTACCCCGTCGAATTCCAGCAGGTCGCCCTTGTTATTAATGTAGCCACTGGCGATCAGCTTGTCCCAGACTTGTTCCTTGCTCCCGGCTAATCCGTCCAGCGCGGCCGGGTTTAACCGAGTGTGGCCAAGCTCCAGCTCGTCGTTTCCCAGCAATTCCCTGATAAAATTCGGTATTCCCAAGTCAATAATATTGGTGTTGGCTATCCGGCGCTCGACCGCGTTCCCTTTGGCTATTTTGTTAACCATTTCGCTCAAATGCTTATTTTGCAGATAGCGGCAGAACCGGGCCAGGACAGCGTCCCCCCGCTCGGCCGCCAGTTTCTCCAGCGCCGCCAATTTTTTGACCGTCACTTCGTCGTTCCGGCTGAGCGTCAGGTCGTTTTCCAGCAGATTAGCGATCTGCTCGAACAACCTGGTCTGCGACAGGGCCACTAATTCCCGGCCGGCCGGCTCTTCGCTGCCGCATTTCGCCCAGAGCGCAAGGACCGTCTTGCGCAGTTCTTCGTGTTTATTTTCCGTTTCTTTTCTGTCCGTTTTGACCGCGCGGTCGGCCGCTTTGATCTTGGGCGGCAGTTTCTTGTTCTGCGGATCGAGCCGCAGCGCGGCCTGAAAAGCGGCCAGCGCCTCCTTGGCCAGGCCAAGCCCAAGCTGGAGATCGCCGGCCGTTTCGTGGAACCACGGCTGCGCCGGAAAATGCCGGCAAAATTCGTCCAATGCCAACACGGCCCAGCTTTCGTCATGTTTGGCGGTCTCGGCCAATTCCCGGCAAAAAGCCTGCTGCAGGTCGAAGCTGCCGTTGCTCTTCAGCAATCCCAGCGCGATCCGGAACTCGGCCTCATTGACGTTTTGTTCGGTGAAACAGGCGGCGATCGAACCGAGGTTGCAGCGGAGCAGCGCCGCGATCTTTTCCGGCGTGAACAGTTTCGTTTTCTGTTCCAGCAGCTTGATCCCCTCCAGCGGCTTGGTCTCCAGCAGGACCTTGATCGACGCAGAAATACCTTCGGGGCTCAGGAGCTTGGTCGTGCCGTTCTCCCGGCACAGATGCTGCGCCAGCTGGTCGGGATGGTTAAAGAGCGCTTCTAACTGGTGGAACGACAACGAATGGCTGACAAAAAGATCGCGGACCCCGCTCAAGCATTTCTGCAGCTCGGGCTGCAGTTCCCGCTTGAACTTGAGCCCGGTCAGGACGTGGAGGTTGCCGTGGGGGGTGATCCCCTGCTCCCGAAAAAATATCCCGATCAGGATGTTATTATAAACTTTGGGGCGATTCCCGCCCCGCTCCGCGCCCGGTACTTTCATACGAAGTTATTTCGCCCGGCCGCGGCAATAATTTCAAGCGATTATGTTCGAATTACGGTGGGGAAAAGACAAAAAGAGAGGGACCCCCCTCTCTAAAGTATCCAAGTTCTCTTTAAAAAGGAATGGGTCCCTGCTCTTTATAAAACGATAGGCTGAGACACGGACAGGGACAAGCCCTTCGACGTAACGGTCTTCGACCGGACAACGGAATAACCGAGTTCGAAACCGGTTTTCCCGAGCCCTAAGCCTAAATCAGCTTTGATGCCCAAAGCGGCATCGCCACCGAGATTGCCTGAGGTCGTGCTGTTACCGTAAACGACGTAGTTCAAGCCGCCTGCCAGATAAGACTCAAGACCGCCCATCCACTCTGCCGGCAAGTTGATGATGCCGCCAGCGCGAACCGGGATAGCCTTTAAGCCTCCACCTCCGTAGAAACCACCCAGACCAACGGTGTAGTTGATGCTCTTAGCACCCAGACCAACCATTGAGCCGAGGCCCACGAAGTCATCCAACACCAAGC
>JBAZKJ010000003.1 GCA_041650855.1 Candidatus Margulisiibacteriota bacterium | reverse complement strand
AGACCAACCATTGAGCCGAGGCCCACGAAGTCATCCAACACCAAGCTGTACATCGCACCGATGGAACCGGAGATCGAACCCTTGCCGGTATTGATATACGAACCGGTTAACAAGGTGTTCATCCCCATCCCGAACAGACCAGCGTTGGCCGGAGCCACAACTGGAGCCGGGGCGGGCGCTACTGGCGGTGGCGGTGGCGGAGCCGGTGCAACGGGAGCCGGCGCAGGCATAGCCTTTTTCACCGGTTTCTTCACGACTTTCTTCGCAACTTTCTTCTTGGCGACTTTCTTCTTGGCCACAACCTTCTTCGCCGTAGCTGCGTCAGCCGTGATCCCGAGACCGAGCACGAAAGCGATAACCACTAACATAGCAATAAATTTCTTCATTATATTTTTCACCTCCTTTTGCTGAAATTGTAGCAGTCTGGTCGTTTTTGTCAATGGGCATTTTGCCTATTTTGCTGCCTATTTTAGAACAGGGCCTTGCGGTAGCCGACCAGGACCGACGCCCCCTTGTGACTGGGGGAAAAACCGGTCCGTAAAATGGCGTAACCGAGCTCGCCGAAAACGATCCCGCCAAAGCCGTCGCTGACAATGCCGTAAGAGACTTGGCCGCCGACCGTTCCCGCTTTGCGGCCGGTCGTCATGGCCACATAGTTCAGGCCGACCGCCAGGTAGTTCTCCACCCCCGTGAACCAGCCGGGCGGAAAATTGAACATCAGGTCGCCGTTCACCGGCAGGAAGCGGCGGTCGGTCTCCCGGCTCTGGGCCAATCCGGCGGACAACCTTAACGAGGTGGTCGCCGGCCCGAAAATGAAACGGAACGGAACGCGCAGTTCGCCGAAGAACGCCGTGGTCCCGGCAAAAAATCCGCCGTACCCTCCCACTTCGTGCCGCAGGCCGCCGATCTTGATCTTGCCGGTCTCGCCGGCTTCCAGCGAAGAAACGCTCTCTTCAAGCCCCGCCTCGAGCGAAGCGAAAGTTTCCAGCGAACCCGGCGCGACCGGGGGGACGGCGGCCTTGACCGGGGGCTTGGCTTTCTTGGGGTAAAGTTTATTCTTGATCTGTTTGATCTTTTGCCGGTCCAGATCGAGCTTGTCCTGGATGTCGACCCGCAACCGCTTATTCTTGGCGACCTTGAGCTTGTTCTGGAGCCGGTTAACTTCCTTTTCCAGCTTGGCCAGCTCTTTCTTCTGCCGGACGATCTCTTTTTTCGTCAACGGCTGCGCCAAAACGGCGCCGCCGCCCAACAGACAGATTAACAACAATACAACGATCTTTCTGTTCATTATCCTACCCTGGACCAATATAATACCATTTTTTGTCAGCAATAGGCCAGGCCGATATCCCTGACAACCACTGCTCCGCAACAGGCCGGTCCGGCGTTAATCAGCAGGCCGTTTTTCACCGCCGCGAAGGTCACCGTCTTGTCCGCCCTGACCGCCGCCCCCAGGATCTCGCCGGTATCGGCGTTCAAGCCGGACGGGACGTCGACCGAGAGGACCGGCTTGCCCGCGCGGTTGATCGCTTCGATCATTGCCAGATAAGCCCCGGCGACCGGAGCGTTTAAACCGATCCCCAAGAGCGCGTCAATGATCAGGTCGCAGCCATCAGGCAGCTGCTTTGTCCAGTCCACCGGCGCCATTGCCCGCAATATTGCCAGATTGGTCCGGGCATCATTTTTCATTTTCGTTTGATCGCCGACAATTAGTACGGCCACGCTTTTGCCGGCGTTCAATAAATGCCGGGCGGCGACCAGGCCGTCGCCGCCGTTGTTGCCGATACCGCACACCACCACCGCTTGGCTCCCCTGCCCCAGCAGCTTAACGGCTTCTGCCGCCACGCTCCGGCCGGCATTCTCCATCAGCAGCAGCGACGGGATCCCGTACTGTTCCTGCGCGCGGCGGTCGAACTCCCGGGCCTCCCGCACGGAAATTGCTTTCATGGGAAAATTATACTATACTTCTGGTCTTGTCAGGAGGGAAAGAAAATGAAAAAGATCGTCCTCGTCGCTATCGGTTGCTGTTTGTGCCTCACCGCTGCCGCGGCTTTAGCGCCTGACGATCAGACCCTGTCGGTGACCGGCACCGGCGTCGTCCAGGTCGCGCCCGACACGGCCTACGTTAAACTGGCGGTGGAAGTGGTCAAGAAGACCGCGCAGGAAGCCCAAAGCGACAACGCAGCGACCATGGGCCGGATCGCGGCCGCCATCGTCAAGCTGGGGATCGCGAGCGATAAGGTCCAGACCGCCGGCTACTATATCTGGCCGGAGACCAAATACGAACAGAACCAGCCGCCGAAACTGGTCGGCTACCGCTGCACCAATGAACTGAGCGTCACGGTCGAGGACATGGCCAAAGTCTCCCGCGTGATCGACGCCAGCATCGGCGCCGGGGCCAACAGCGTGCGCGGCATCCAGTTCGCCCGGAAGAACGACGAGGAATTCAAGCGGCAGGCGCTCGACAAGGCGGTCAAGGACGCGGCCGCCAAAGCGCAGGCGGTCGCCGCCGCCGCCGGGCTGAAGCTGAAACGGATCAGGAACATCATTGAAAGCGGCGCGGTGCTGCCGGCGGGTAACGATTACGCCGGCCTGCGCGCCCTGGGCGGCGCCGGCGGGGCCGGCGAAACGCCGGTCAACCCCGGCCTGCTGGAGGTCCGCGGCAACGTCACGCTGACCTACAAAGTGGAATAATGACGAAAAAAGCTTTACTGTGCGCCGCCGCGCTGCTCGTCCTGACCGGCCCGATCATCGCCATGGGAGGTAAACCAAAAATGCCGGAAAAACTGTACGCCGTCTTCACGACCAGTCAAGGCCAGATCACCTGCCTGCTCTACCCGCGGCAGGCGCCGGAGACCGTCGCCAACTTCGTTGAGCTGGCCAAAGGGGAAAAAGAGTGGACCGATCCGCGCACCGGGGAAAATGTCAAAAAGCCGCTTTACGACGGGACGATCTTTCACCGGGTCATCCCTGATTTCATGGTCCAGGGCGGCGACCCGCTCGGCTTGGGGATCGGCGGACCGGGCTACAAATTTGCCGACGAGATCGCTCCCGACCTCCGTTTTGACCGCCCCGGCCGTTTGGCCATGGCGAACTCCGGCCCGGGCACCAACGGTTCCCAGTTCTTTATCACCGTGGGGCCGACCGAGTGGCTGAACGGCAATCACACGATCTTCGGCCAGGTCATAGAGGGACAGGAAGTCGTGGAAGCGATCACCCGGGTCAAAAGGGACCAGCGCGACCGGCCGGTCGAACCGGTGGCCCTGCAGCAGCTGACGATCAAAGAAGCGCTCTAAGGGCGGCGGGTCTCTTTTTCGGTTTCGCGGATCTTGGCGACCATCTGTTCCCGCTTGGCCGCCATCCGGTCCAGCTTGTAGACAAAAAATAAGACCTCCGCGACCAGGGTATAAAGCTCCGGCGGGATCTCCACATCGAGTTCCAGTTTGGCGAGCAACCCCGCCAGTTCCGGGTCCTCGTACATCGGGATCTTGTTCTCATCGGCGATGCGCAAGATCTCGTCGGCCACTACCCCCCGGCCGGAAGCGATCACCAGCGGCGCCTTGTCCTTGTCGACGTCATAGCGGATCGCCACCGCGGTCTTGCGCGACGGCTTTGTCTTAGCCTGATCGTCCGGCAACTCTTCGCCGGGGCCCATGATCCGTTCTTCAGCCATGCGGTTGCTCCTTCTTAAGCTTCAAGGTCGATCCTCTTCAGGATGCTCTCCAGCTGCGGCAGCATCGGGATCAGGTACGGTTTGACGTTGCACATCGCCGGGTCGACCTTCACCTGATAACCGGTGATCTGGTAGTTCTTGTTGGCCAGTTTATCCTGGAACATGCCGTACTCTTTGGCGATCATCGAACGGCCTTCTTCGCCGTACTCTTTTTCGTTGAAAATGAAAATAATGTAGACCTTGTTGTCTTTAACGATCATGGTGATGACCATTTTCCCCATGTTCTGGGTGTCCATCGCCATCACGACCTGGGTGTTGCGCGGGTCGACGGGCGACCCCTTGCCTTCCCCCTCTTTCTGGATCACGATCTCAAAGTTCTTTTCCGGCGTGGTCATAACGTTGGGGATCTGCTGGTAATGGTAATTGACCTCTTGCCGGCCGCCCTGCGACAGGATCGCCTGGGCGACCAGGTTTTGCAGGATGCCGTCGAGCTTGCCGCCCAGCTCGCTGATCGTTTGGGCCAGCGCCTTGGCTTCCGCGCCGCCGGCCGACGCTGATTTCTGCTGGATCCCCTGGAGGAGCGCTTTGAGGGCGCGCACGTCGTTGATCGTGTTGGCCTGGTTGAAGATCTTCTTGCCGCCGCTCAGCGATTTTTCCGAGATCGTCTGGAAAGTTTCGTCGAATTGCGAAATGATCGAGGCCAGCTGGGCGACCAGGGTGGAATTAAGCAGCGTCTTGCCCGCTCCCAGCGCGGAAGAAAGATTGCCCATCCCCTCCTTGAGCGCGGCGAATTGCGAGGCCAGCGCCGGGTTCTCGGCAAAATATTGCCCCAGGACCTTAACGGCCTGGGGCGAATCGATCCCTTTCATCAGGAGCATCAGCGCCGCTTCCTGCATCGGCTGCGACTTATCGGTCCCCTGGAGCATGGTCAGGACCTTCACAAAATTGGTGCGGGAGATCTCGACGCCGTTGCGCAGCATCAAGGAGGCGAGCTTGGTGTTGAAATCGGTCGGTTCGATCTGCTGCTGCAGCAGGTGGGAGCGGATATCCTCCACGGTCAGGGGCCGGGCGACCGTCGGAGCACCTTTGGCCGGGGCGCCGGTGCCGGTGGTCGCCGACGCGGTTTGGGCGGGCGCGGCTTCACTGGTCCGGGTTGGCGCCGTCTGGGTCGGTACGTTCTTGACGCTGCCGGGGGTTTGGGTTTGCTGGCTGCTGGAAACCGGGGTCGAAGAGGATTTCCCGGTAGGCCAGATTATCGGTTTGCCGGGATGAACACCGCCGCCTTCAGCTGAAAATTCAGACATACTACTATTTTATCGGATTTTGCCGAGAAAATCTTGCTATTTTTTCTCGGCTTTAGGGGCTTCGGCCTTTTCCTTGGCCGGGGCCGCGCCAGGCGCGGCCTTGTCCTTGACCTGTTCTTCCGCCACGGCCTTGGTCGCGTCACCCGCGGCGGCGACCTCTTCAGGGGTCGGGACCGGCGCGGCAATCTCTTCTTCCTTGGTCGGCGGCGAGCAATTGGCGATCATTTCGGACAGAGTGGTCAGGATCTTGACCTTGGCGGTCTTGGCCAGATCGGCAACGTGCAGCGAATCGTTGATCTTCAAGTCGGACACGTCGACCGTAAAATTGTCCGGGATGTCGGTCGGCAAGCACTCGACCTCGACCTCGCGCAGGCCGTGGACCAGCACACCGCCGCTCTCCTTGACCCCGATCGGGTTGCCGGTCAGCTCCACCCGGACCCGGGTCTTGATCGCCTCGTCCATGACGATGTGGCGAAAATCGATGTGGATAATGTCGTCGTTGAGCGGGTTGCGCTGGATCTGATGGGTCAGAACGGCTAAGTCCTTCCCCTTCTCCCCCGTCAGCTTCAGGGTGACGATGGCGTTCATCCCCGCTTCGGAACGGAGAATGTTCTTGACGAACAGTTTCCGGTCGACCACGATATTGAGCGGCTTGATCTTTTTGCCGTAAACGACCGCCGGGATCTGCCCCGCGGCGCGCAGCTTTTTCAGCTCTTTACCGGCCGTTTCGCGTTTTTTGCCTTCCAGTTCGATCTTTTCCATAACAGGGTAATTTTATCAGATTTATTCCGTTGTGTCAAAACTTTCTTCGGTCGCTATCCGGTTATCCCGGTACCAGGTCAGGATGTCGCGGGCGACGTAAGCCGCGGAGCGGTCGCCGTGCTCCCCGTGCTCGACAAAGGCGGCGATCGCGATCTGCGGGTCGTCGACCGGCGCGTAGCAGACGAACCAGGCGTGCGGCAGGCCGGGATTTTCCGCCGTACCGGTCTTGCCGGCCGCTTTTAGGCCGGGGATCTTGACGGCGATGCCGGTCGCCCGGTCCACTACCGCCTCCAGCGCTTTGCGGACCAGGGCCAGATTGACCGGGACCAACGGGACCGTCCCCTCCTCTACCGGCTCGGCCCGGTGCAGGACCTCGCCCTGGCGGTCGACGATCTGCGACACCACGTAAGGCCGCAGCCTTTTCCCGGTCGCGACCTCACCGTAGATCAGCGCCATTTGCAGCGGCGTGACCTGTAAAAATCCCTGGCCGATCCCGTAATTGAGGGAATCGCCTTCATACCACTGCTCGCCCCAGACCTGCTTCTTCCACGCCGAATCCGGGACCAGCCCCTTCTTTTCCTGCGGAAGGTCGATCCCGCTCCTTTCACCCAAACCATAACGCCGGGCATAATCCGCCAAACGATCCGGGCCTAAACGCTGCCCCAACTGGTAAAAAACGACGTCGCACGATTGGGTCAGGCCTTCTATCGCCGTGAGCCGGCCATGGCCGCTGGCTTTCCAGCAGCGGGCGATCCGGTTGTTGACCCGGTAATAACCGGGGCAGTAAAACGTCTCTTGCGGCTTGACCAAACCTTCCTGCAAGGCGGCCGTCAGGGTCACGACCTTGAACGTCGAGCCGGGGGGATAGATCGCCAGCGCCCGGTTCATGAACGGCTGGCGGCCGCCGGACAGCTGCCGCCAGCGGGCCTGGCCGATCGGCTCCAGAAAGATGTTCGGATCGTAACCGGGGCGGCTGGCCAGCGCCAGCACTTCGCCGCTGCGCGGATCGAGCACGACCACCGCGCCGACCCGGCCGCGCAGCGCCTCTTCCGCCGCCTGCTGCAGCTCCAGGTCGATGGTCAATTTCACGTCGGCGCCGGGGACCGGGTCCGACACTTCCAGCAGACGGGTCGGCGTGCCGTACACGTCGACCTCGATCTTCTTGCCGCCGTCGCGGCCGCGGATCAGCCGGTCGTACTCTCTTTCCACTCCGTCCTTGCCGAGCCAGTCGCCAAGCCGGTAGCCTTCCGCCTTGAGCCGGTTCAGCTCGGCGCTCTCGATCTCCCCGACATAGCCGAGCAAATGGGCGGCCAGTTCGCCGTAGGGATAAAAACGGACCGGCCGGACGCTGACCACTACCCCCTCCAGCGCCTGCTTGTTCTCTTCGATCCGGCAGGCGGTCTCGGGCTTGATGTTGTCCTTGATGATGATCGGCTTGTCGGAAGTGACCTTGAGCTCCAGCTTTTCGCCGAGCAGCGCGCCCAGCTTCGCCAGGACCGCCTGCTTCTTGGCCTGGTCTTTCGAGGCCAGGAGCTGCGGCATGACCTGGACGGAAAAGACCGGGCGGTTCTCGACCAGGACCGCACCGCTCCGGTCGTAGATCACGCCGCGGGCGGCCGGCGCCGGGATATTGCGGGCCGCGTTCTCGTCGGCGATCTTGCGGTACTTATCGCCTTCGATGACCTGCAGCTGGAGCAGCCGCCCGACCAGCAGAATAAAGATCAGGCCAAAGGCCAGGGCCAGCGGATGCCATTTACCGGTCGGCATTGGCCAGCTCCTTGAGCAGCGGGAAAAGCAGCGGCACCAGCAAGAGGTTGTAGATCGTGCCGGCAACCAGTTTGATCGCCGCGTAAGCCAGGCTGACCTGCCGGTCAAGCAGCAGCGTCATGACCAGCAGTTCCGCCAGCAGGTACAAAGGGGAGATCACCATGACCAGGAGAGCGGCCAGCGCGTACTCGTCGCCCATGAATTCCGCCTTGAAATTGGAGATCACGGCGCTGATCAGGATCTTCAGGACCATGTTCCAGTATCCGCCGCGGGCGTACAGGTCCTGGCCAAAAGCCAGAACGGCGGCGAACACGGTCGCCGGCGTCTCCTGCCCCAGCACGGAATAAATGATGACCGCCACCAACACCAGGTCGGGCGTGACGCCGAGAAAGCTCAACCGCGGCAGGATAACGTGCTGGGCGATCAGGATGCCCAGGACCAGAACGAGGTATTTCAGGCCGCGCATCTTAGAAGACCAGAAAGACGGTGTCCAAACGACCGAGTTCGACCGCCGGTTTGACCGCGATCCGGTAGAAAAGATCGGCATCGGCTTTGGTAGCGCTGGTCACGGTCCCGAGCGGGATACCGGCCGGAAAAATACTAGAGACAGCGGCGGTCACGATCCGGTCGCCGGCCTGAACGTCGCCGCCGGTGCCGATATATCTCAGGTAGAGGGTGTCGGGCGAATATCCTTCGATCACGCCCAGATCGCGGCTGCGCTGGTCAACGGCCGCCACCGCGCTGAGCGGGTCGCTGATCAACAGGACTTTGGCGCTCAGTTCGGCCACTTCACTGACCCGGCCGACCAGCCCGGCCTGGGCCACGACCGGCATGTTCACCCGAACGCCCGACCGGCGTCCCCGCCCGATCTCGAGCACGCCCGGCCACGGAGAGCCGCTCCGGCCGACGACCGGCACAGCCAGCAGTTTGCCGCCGAACCGGGCGCTCCGGACCAGCCCCAGCTCGTCCCTTAAACGGTCGTTCTCGCCCTGTAACTCGGCCAGGACCCCCAACTGGGCTTCTTGCCGCGCCACCCGCTCTTTTAAGCCGGTATTCTCCGCCGCCAGGCGGCGCAGGTTCAACAGCTCGCCCGGCAAACCGACGCCGAAATGCCAGACCGCGCTGGCCGAATATTGGAAAGGATAAAGCGCGGCAGAAAAAAGCGAACGGGCGGTTTGCACCCTGGGAAGCGACAGATAGGTGAGCCCCAGCGCCAGGATGATCAGCGCCGCGGCGAGCCCGTAAGAACGTTTCTGGCGAAAAGGCCGGTATCTGGTCACAGACTGCTTTTCGGCATGATCAGCACCTTTTTCAAGATGTCGATCTCTTCCAGGATCTTTCCGGTACCGTAAGCGACGCAAGAGATCGGGTCATCGACCACGTAGACCGACATGTCGGTTTCCTGGGCGAGATATTTGTCCAGGCCGCGCAGCAGCGAGCCGCCGCCGGCCATCACGATGCCGCGGTCCATGATGTCGGCCGCCAGCTCCGGCGGCGTCTTTTCCAGCGTCATGCGGACGGCGTCGACCACCGTCGCCACCGGTTCGGCCAGCGCGTCCCGGATCTCGGACGAGGTCAGCGTCAAGGTCTTGGGCAGGCCGGTCACCAGGTCGCGGCCGCGGACCTCGATCGTCTTTTCTTCGGGGAGCGGATAAGCGGAGCCGATATCGATCTTGATCTGCTCGGCGGTCCGTTCGCCGATCAGGAGGTTATAGTTCTTGCGGCAGTGGGCGACGATCGCTTCGTCCATCTCGTCGCCGGCGACCCGGATCGACTTGGAGACGACGATCCCGCCGAGCGCCAGGACGGCGACCTCGGTGGTGCCGCCGCCGATGTCGACGATCATGCTGCCCTGCGCTTCGGAGACCGGCAGGTTCGCCCCGATCGCCGCCGCCATCGGCTCTTCCACCAGGTAAGCTTCGCGCGCGCCGGCGTGCATCGCCGCGTCGAGCACGGCCCGCTTCTCCACGCCGGTAATGCCGGACGGGACGCCGACCACGATCCGCGGTCGGACAAAGGCCGAGCGGTTGTGGCTCTTGTTGATGAAGTGGCGGAGCATCATTTCGGTGATCTCGAAATCGGCGATCACGCCGTCGCGCATCGGCCGGACGGCGACGATGTTGGCCGGCGTGCGGCCGAGCATCCCTTTGGCTTCGTTGCCGAAAGCCAGCGGGCGGTTGTTATCTTTGTTGATGGCGACGACCGACGGTTCGCACAGGATGATCCCCTCGCCCCGCGCGAAGACCAGCGTCGTGGCGGTGCCAAGGTCGATCCCCAGATCACGCGAAAATTGTCCGAAAATCAGGTCATAAAGCGACATGAAAAATTTCCCCCTTTAACGTTACTCGAAGATCACTTGCGGCTTGAAGCCCTTAGTAATAAGCTGCTGACGCAGCGCTTCGGCCTGTTTTTTTAACCGGAACGCGCCGGCCTGGACCCGCCAGCCCCCGTTCGCCTTGCGGACAAAAACGTCGCAACCGGCCGCCCTGACCCGTTCGGCCAGGTCGCCGGCCAGGGCCTTATCGACGAACCAGCCGGCCTGGACCTTGTAGTAACCTTGGCCGGCGGTACTCCGGGCCGGGACAGGTTTAACCGCCCTGGCCGGGCGGCAAGCGACCGTCGTTTTTTTGGCCGGCGGTTTCGCTTTGCCCGTTGTTTTCTTCCGCGCTTCGGCGGAAACGGCCGCCTGCAGCCGCTGCAGCGCCTTGATTGAATCGGGCGTTTCCGGGACCGGCGCCGCGATCTTCGGCGGGCCCGGCATTTTCTTGACCGGCATCAGGATCCGCCGGCCGAGCTGGAAGCTGACCCAAAAACTGGCGAGCACGACCAGCAAGAGCAGCAGGAAAGTTAAAGCGTTCTTGAGCAGGCCGGCCAGGCCGCCCTCTCTTGGCGGTTCGCTCTCCGGTGTTGGCTCTTCCCTGGGCGGTTGCGGGACAGGATTGATGTTCAGATATTCCTCGGCCATCTCGGAATTATTCTACTATGCCCCACCCTTACGGTCAAGGAGCTTTAAGGCGTCACCCGCCAGGAAAAGCGACCCGGCAATGACCCGGTCGCGGCCGGCGGTCTGCCGCAGCGCCTGGGCCAATTTGACCGAGCCCTGATTGGCCGCGTTCTGGTGCGAGGAGTGCGTCTGTACGATCCGGCCGGCGACCGGCTTAAGCAAGCTGAGCATCGAGGCCGCGTCCTTGTCCGACTGCGTGCCGATGATAAAAGTGAATTTGCGCCCCGGATATTGCGCCTGCAAAGTGGCGACCAGGGTCGCCACTCCGGCCGGATTGTGGGCGCCGTCGACGATCGTCAGCGGCTTCTTGCTGACCACCTGGAACCGGGCCGGCCAAACAACGCTCTCCAGGCCGCGCCCGACCGCCTCTTTGCCGACATTGATCCCGGCCAGACGGACCGCGACCACCGCGCAGGCGGCGTTGGTCTTCTGGTGTTCGCCGATCAGGGCGCTGCGCAATCCCGCCTGCTGGCTGCCGACCTGGATCAGCAGACTGTGCTTCTTTTCCGCCTGGTGCTTGATCACTTTCAGCGCTTCCGGCTTGGTCTCGGCGGTAATGACCGGCACGCCGGGCTTGATGATCGCCGCTTTTTCCACGGCGATCTTCGCCAGTGTCTTCCCCAGCACCGCGGTATGCTCCAGGTCGATGTTGGTAATGACGCAGATCAGCGGCGTCACCACGTTGGTCGCGTCGAGCCGCCCCCCCATGCCGACCTCCACTACCGCGTAATCGACTTTTTCCTGGGCGAAATACCAGAACGCCAGCGCGGTCAACGCCTCGAAGACCGTCGGCCGTTCTCCCATCCCCTCTTCCGCCTGCTCGACGAGGGATAATCCTTTTTTAAAGTCTTTGCCCGGGATGTCTTTGCCGTTGACCTTGATCCGCTCGTTATATTTTATCAGGTGCGGCGAAGTGTACAGTCCGACCTTATGGCCGGCGGCCTGCAGGATGGAAGCGATCATCGCGCAGGTCGACCCCTTGCCGTTCGTCCCGGCGACATGAATAGTTTTTAATGTCCGTTGCGGGTTGTCCAACCGGTCGAGCAGCCGCTCGATCCGTTCCAGGCCGAGGTTGATCCCGAACTTCTCCAGCGCGGCGAGATATTTATCCATCAGACCAGCAGCCGGTAAAGGAATTCGACGATCGCGATCAACAGCGGCGAACCGAAGAAAATAATGGCAACGAGCAAAAGGAACCCGTACTGCTGCAGCCGGTAATACGACTCCAGCTGGTAAGGCGGCAGGAAGTATTCCAGCACGTGCGAACCGTCGAGCGGCGGGACCGGGATCAGGTTAAAAACGGCCAGCGCCAGGTTGATCCAGATCGCGTAACTAAGCAGGTAGGCTAGCAAACCGGTCGCTGGGAACGGCAGGCTCCTCATGATGATCGCCAGGACCCAGGCAAACAAAAAGTTGGACGCCGGGCCGGCTAAACTGACCAACAGACTTCCCTGCCGGGGATCGCGGAAATTATAAGGGTTGATCGGCACCGGCTTCGCCCAGCCGAAACGGACGATGACCAGCATGAGCAGGCCGATCGGGTCGAGATGGGCGATCGGGTTCAGGGTCAACCGGCCGGCCAGCCGCGGCGTCGGGTCACCCAAGCGGTCGGCCACGAACGCGTGCGCAAATTCGTGGACCGTGATCACCACCAGCAAGATCGGCAATGAGAACAGCAAGAATGTCAGGTCTAACATGTTTCCCCCATTTCCTAAGCCCGCGGGTGAGCTTTCGCGTACATTTTTTTCAGCCGTTCGCGCGAAACCGACGTGTAGATCTGCGTCGTGGCGATGTCGGAATGGCCGAGCATCTCCTGGACCGAGCGCAGGTCCGCCCCCTTCTCCAAGAGATGCGTGGCAAAAGAATGGCGCAAGGTGTGCGGCGAGGTCTGCTCTTTCAAACCGAGCGCGTGGACGATCTTCTTGACGACCCCCCAGAGGCCGGAGCGGCTCAGGCGTTGCCCATTTTTATCCAGGAACAGCGCTTCCTTGTCCTTTTGCGGCAACTTGGGCCGGCCGTTCTCCAGATATTCTTTCAAGGAACCGAGCGCCGCCCGACCGACCGGGACCACCCGTTCTTTCGACCCTTTGCCGAAACAGCGGACGAACGAAACGTCAAAATTAATATCGGACAGGTTGAGCGCGATGATCTCCGAAGCGCGCATCCCGGTCGCGTAGAGCAGCTCGAGCAAGGCGGCGTTGCGCATATTGAGCGGCGTCTTCCCTCTGGCCGCCATCAGCATTTTGACCGTATCGCCCATGCTCAGCGCTTTGGGGAGTCGCTTCGCTTTCTTGGGCAAGCTGAAGTCGATCGTCGGGTCTTCTTTGGACAGGCCCTCCCCCTGGGCAAAGTGGAAGAACGACTTCAGGCTGGCCATTTTCCGCTCGATCGTGGCGGCCGAAAAAGCTTCGGCATTGAGGTGATCGATATAATTCTTGACGTCCGCCCGCGCGATCTGGTCCGGTCTCTTCCTTTTGACAAATTTGGCGAATTGCTCCAGATCGAGACGGTAGGAATCGGTCGTATTTTTGGAGTACCCCCGTTCGATCTGCAGGTAATCGAGGAACGCCTTGGCTGCCTCTTTCATTTACAACTCCCCTTTGAGGAAACGATCGGCGATCACGATGCCGATGATCGTCTTGTTGTCCCGGACCTTGCCGGCCTTGAGCAGGTCAAGGCAGGAAGAGACCTTGATCAGCTCCGGCTCGACGAACTCGTCTTCGTCGGGCGCCGGCGGCCGCCGCTCAAAGCCGGTCGCCAGAAAGAATTCGATCAGCTCGTTGGAATAGCCGGGCGAGGAATATCCCTCCCAGACCTTGCGGACGTTTTTGGCATGGTAACCGGTCTCTTCCGCCAGTTCGCGGCGGGCCGACTCTGCGCGCTTTTCCCCCTTATGCGGGACCCCGGCCGGGATCTCCAAAAGGACTTCACCGGTCGGCGTCCGGAACTGCCGGACCAGGACCAGCTCTTTGTTCTCCGTCACGGCGACGATCGCGACCGCCCCGGGATGTTCCACGATCTCGCGGGTCGTTTCCAAACCGCTCGGCACCTGCACCGTGTCGACCCGGACGCCGAGCAAGCGGCCGTCAAAGACCCGTTTCGTCCCGATCTTCTTTTCCGCTAATTTATCCATGGTGCGCTCCGGTGATAATGGCCAAGAGGAGCTCGGTCCCGCGGACAAAAGCGCGGACGACCAGTTCTTCCTGGGTCGTGTGCAAATGCCGCGCGCCGACCCCCAGGACGACGGTCGGCACCCCGACCGCGTTAAATATATTGGCGTCGGAGCCGCCCCCGCTCGGTTTGATCAGCGGCGTTAAACGCTGCTTTTTCATCCCGGCCAATACGGCCTGCACTACCGGGCTGTCCGGTTTAACGGCAAAAGAGCGGTACAGCCGTTCGGTCTTCAGCTTGAGCCGGGCGCCGTGCCGGCGGCAAGCCTGCCGGAGCTGCCCGGTCATCTGCTTGACCTGGCGGCGCAGTTTGGCCGGATCATGGCTCCGGGCCTCGCCCCTGATCTCCACCTCGTCCGGGATGATGTTGGTCGCCTTGCCCCCCTTGATCACGCCGATGTTCGCCGTCGTCTCGCGGTCGATCCGGCCGATCTTCATTTTGGCGATCGCTTCGCTGGCGACCCTGATCGCGTTGACCCCCGCTTCCGGATGGACGCCGGCGTGAGCGGCCTGGCCGATGATCAGCGCGGTCAAATTGACCTGGGAGGGAGCTTGGTTCAAGATCTTATTGATCGCTCCGCCGTCCAAAGCGAACCCATAGTCGGCCTTAAGCGCTTTGACCGGCAAAGCTTTCGCTCCGACCAGCCCGATCTCTTCGGCAACCGTAAAAATGATCTGCAGCGGCGGGTGTGCCAGCTTTTTCCGCTTAATGGTCCGGAGCACTTCCAGGATCGCCGCGACCCCGGCTTTATTGTCCGCTCCCAGTACGGTCGTGCCGTCGGAGCGGATAACGCCGTTCCGCTCGCGCGGCTTAATGTTCTTGCCGGGCGAAACGGTGTCAAGGTGGGCATTGAGCATGATCGTCGGCCCCCGACCAGGCAGGGACGCCAGTAGACTGCCGGTATCGCCGCCGCTGGGTCTGCCGACCTGGGTAGACCTGATCCCCAGCCGCCGCAATTCCCGCTGGACGTAACGGACGACGTTCGCTTCGCGCAGCGACAAGCTGTCGATCCGGACCAGTTTATTAAAGGTCTTGACCAGCCGTTTTTTGTTGATCATTGGCCGAAGTGCTCGTAACCGCCGGAACGCGGCTCTTTTATTTTACCACGCCGGTCGACCAACTTGACCCCTGCCCGCCGGCCGACGATCTCGCCGACCACTTTATATTGCAGTTTTTTAGTTTTTGGTTTGACGGTAAATACCAATTCGTACTCTTCCCCGCCGTAGAGCGCCTGGTCCAGGGTCGCCCCCGGCGCGATCGGCACCTGGGCCGTAAAGATCCGCGCGCCGACCTTACTTGCCTTGCAGATCTCCAGCACCGAACGGACCAGCCCGTCGGAGCTGTCGATCATTGACGTAGCTAGTTTCGCTTTGGCGATCGCTCCAGCTTCCCGGTACCGGGTACCGGGTACCGGGCGCCGGATGGAGTATCCCTTGGAAGCCGGACCGCCGAATTTACCAGTCACGCAAATAAGGTCCCCAACCTTGGCGGTCGAACGCAGGATCAGTTTATTCTTTTCCACCTCGCCAAGCAGAGTTATTGAGATAACAAGGGCTTTCGGTGAAGCGACCGTGTCGCCGCCGACAATGTCGATCCGGTTTTTCCTGGCCAGCGAGTTAAGCCCGCGGTAAAGATCGTCGACCGCTTTAACGTTCATGGTCGGCGGCAATCCGACCGTGACCAGCGCATGCGTCGGCCATCCCCCCATCGCCGCGATGTCGGAGATATTGGCCGCCAGCGCCTTTTGGCCCAGGGCAAAGAAAGAGAGCCCTTTTCTCTGGAAATGAACGCCCTCAACAAGCGCATCCGTGGTAATGAGTTGGTATTTGTCTTTTTTGTTTTTATTTGGAAGTTTGAGGTTGGATGTTTGAAGTTGTAATACGGCACAATCATCGCCAATGCCGACAATAGTGCCGGGCAGTTTTGGTTCGTGTTTAGCGAGGCGTTCAATGAGGCCGAATTCACCAAGTTGCGTTAGTTTCACGCCCTTGATTATAGCACAGAATTAGTGGACGGTATTTCCGGGAAGCAGGGAAGCGATCAGGCTGTCGACCGACATATGCCACTGCAGGAAGACGTTCAATTTGCTCCGGCCGTTGAACTTGCCGAGCGGCTCGCCGTCAAAATAGAGCGCCGAATTATACTGGCGTTCAACGGCCATTTGCCGCAAAGCGTCGCAAAACCGGTTATAGGGGTTGATCGCGTACTGGTATTTATCGAGGTCGAACCCGGAAATGCCGATCGCGTCCAGCGGCAGGTGGAACTCCAGGTCGACAAACCGCCGGGTATTGAACCGGCAGATCTGGGCAAAAAGATTAGGCAGCTGGTTATTGATGCTGCCGCCCACCAGAATGAACCGGTTGCCGAGCGGCGTCGCCTGGAAATCGACCTGATGCTCGGGATCGTAAACGTGGCGCTGGATCTTGTCCGGGGCGTACGGTTCCGGGCGCTGCATGTCGGCCGTATGCAGGAAGGACCACCAGGTACTGACCGGCAGCTGTGAATCCCTGATCTGGGCGATCCGCTCCTGTTCCGGCGGCCGGCAGCGGGTATTGGCGTGGATCGAGGCCAGGACCAACCGGCCGGTATTGACTTTGGGCGTTGTTCTAACGACCATCGTTTCTTTTTCTTGATTTTCTCCTGCAGATTTCAATAATTTTTGAAATATCTTCCTTTTTTTGCCGATAATATAGAGAGAATGCCACTATCACGACTTAACGCTATCCAATTTGGCTCGACCGTCTACCAGGTCAGGGGCAAGACCGGAATTAACGGCGGGCTCCCTTTTTCCGTTCTGATCTCTCCCCGGGCAAGCGTTCCTCTGGCCAAGGTAGAAAAAATGCTCGGCCTGATGGCCGCCGCCCTGGGCAAGACCCCTTATTACTCTTACTTGAAAACCAAACAGGTCCAGATCTGGGTCGTGACCAAGTCCGACCTAAGGCAGTTGGGTTATGTTCGGGAAAGAAATCCGCGCAACTACGATTACGCCTCCCCGGAACTGACCACGTCTCTTTTACCGGAGGGTGTCTATGAACCATTCTATAACGCCGTGTTACTGGAAGAGAGTACGGTGGAAAAGAACTTGGCTGCCGGCAATGCCAGCCTGCTCGTTCACGAGCTGCTGCATGGTTACTCGACCGTGATCAGAGAATCCGGCCCGGGGTTGACGGTCGTCAAAAGCGGGATAATGAAGACCCGCCTAGAGAACAGCCGGCAAACGAACGAACACCGGTACTTGAACGAAGGGATAACCGAATACCTGCGGGTCCAGACCGGCGGGGTTCCGCCCATAGGCCTGTACCGCGAACTTTTTGACGCGGCCGAGATCCTGGCTTCTCAATTGGGAGGGAGAACGCTTAGCGACGCCTATTTTCGTAACGACCCGGCGATCATCAGCGCACCTTTCGACCTGGTGCACGGGCCCGGGTCTTTCGCCGAGCTAAGCCAGCTGGCGGATTACGCCGGCAGTCTCGACCGGACAAGCCAGGATATAAAAATGTTGCTCGGCCACGCCCGCTACGGCCAGGTCTTTCAAACCATGCTGGACTGGGGTTATTCGCCGGAGAGCATGCGGCGGGCGCCGCGGCAACTCTCTCCCGCCGAATTACCGCCCGCACTGCGAACGGCGATCGGCAGCAACAAGATGCTGGTCTACACCAACTTGACCCCCCGGGAGTTGGCGATCTTTACCAGGAACCTTGGCGACCAAACCAAACACGTTGCCAGCGGGAATGAGTTTTCCTTCGCTCATTTTCGCCATCTACCAGCTATCCTGGCAGATGAGTTCCAGAACGGCCGGCAACTGGTCACGATCCGCTATTCGCTTGACTATAATCAGCAGCCCTGGGCAAAGCTGGATACCGGGGGGATCAAACCGGAGTGGCTCGGCTCCTTGGTCCATCTGGGGAAAATTCGCGAAGGTCGCTTCCTCTGTGACATTCTCTTAACCTAGTTTTTGTCATTTTTACGCATTATTTTGCCTAGTTATCTCGATATATAGGTATGAGGAAACTCTATAAGGATCGTACCATATACAGTACAGCGTTGATCTCTTTTTTACTGATATTATGCTTATTTTCTATTAGCGCTCTCATCAGGCCCAGAGGAGTACCCCTGGGTTATAAGGTGGTTAGCAGGGGAATAATCGTCGCTTCGGCTTATAATTCACTCCCCGGCCAAACCGACAGCAGCCCTTGGATCACCGCTTCCGGGACCCGTTGCCGCGAGGGGGTCATTGCTTCTAACCACTTCCCGATCGGCACCAAGCTGCTGATCGAAGGTTATAAAGGAAAAGTCTTTGTCGTGGAAGACCGGATGAACAAAAGATACGGCAAGAAGATCGATATCTGGTTCCGCGATTACGACGACGCGGTCAATTTCGGCGTCCGCAAAGTCAAGTACTCCGTCCTTAAGTCAGCATAATCTTCATCGCCCGCCTGCGGCGAACAAGCGCAAAACCCCTGAAATCCTAGACGCCGGCCGGCGATATGATGTGGTATGAACACCGCGTTATACCTCGGCGGCAACCGCCGGATCAGACGGCCGTTCCGGCTGGTCCTGAACCCGCTGCACGCCGGGAGCGAGGCCAGAACCTTGATCAGCAGCCGGGCCGTGGCACAAGCACCCGCCCGGATCTTTGACGTCAACTGGAAAGGCGTGCAGCATGAGAACCGGAGCACCGTGCCGCCGCACATTTTTCTCCGCAGTCAACAGGCGGTAACGCTGAAAGTTTTCATCGCCCCTTCGGAGCTCGACGCGCTCGCCGACCATTTTCAACTGCCGGCCAATGTGGTTCGCGGCGCTTTTTTCACCGGCAAGGAAAAAGGCGTCTTCAGCAAGAGAAAAGAACTGACCCTGTCGCCGCGCTGGCAAGAACTTTGCGATCCCGCCTGGCAGGACGCGCTCCTGGGGTGGATCGCCGACCGGAACGGCCTGCCGGAGATCAGCGAGATCGGCCAATGGCATATCCCCTTCCGGAAATGCGTCATTCTGCCGGGCTTGACCGGCATGGCGACCATGAACAACGCCAACCGCACCGGACGATACGGCGTCCGCTTTGAGCAATTCGGCCCGGTCAAGCGCGCCCTCCTCGACCACGGCAACGGGACCACCAATATTTATGAATTGGTTTTCGACCCGGCAACCGGCCGCGATCAAATGACCTCCATCAGTTGCGTCAAGTTCATCAAGAACGGCCCGGTCGGAGACTTTAACCGTGCCACTTTCCGCGGTTTGTTCGGCCTCCGGCCGCTCATTACGACCTATGAATGTTCCAAACGGGCGGGCAGGCATTGTCTTGATTTTTGCGAGGTTGACGGGCTCAGGTTTTTTGCCCGGCATTCCCTGGTCGTCCTGGAAGACAAACAGATGTACTATTTTCGGTTCACCAGGGATGGTTCTTGTTTGACGATCGAATGCTATCTCGATCCGGAATACAGCCAGTTGCATGGCCGGAAAAATCTCTCGCTCCACGAAGGTTGCCCGAGAAACGAAGGTTTTTCCCTGGAAAAGCCTTAACTACTTCAGCGCCGCCGAGGAGATCTTCATCGCGCAGAATTCGCCGCACATCGTGCAAGTGTCGCCGGTCGCGTGTCGCGAGTTACGGGTCCTTTTACCGTGGATCGCTTTCGCTTTAACCGGATCGATCGCCAGCGCGATCTGCTTTCCCCAGTTCAACGCTTTCCGCGCCTGCGACATCTTTCTATCCCACTCCCTAGCACCTGGCACCTTTTTCACTATATCGGCGCAATGGCCGGCGATGCGCGAAGCGATGACCCCTTCTTTAACATCGGCCGGGGTCGGCAGGCCGAGATGCTCGGTCGGGGTAACGTAACAGAGGAAGTCTGCCCCGGACACGGCCGCCAGCGTCCCGCCGATCGCCGCGGTAATATGATCGTAGCCGGGGGCAACGTCGGTCGGCAGCGGCCCCAGGACGTAGAACGGCGCACCATGGCAGAGCTTTTTTTCCAGCTTCATCTGGCCGGCGATCTGGTCGTAAGGAACATGGCCGGGCCCTTCGATAATTACTTGCACCCCGGCTTTCCACGCCCGTTTTGTTAAGTCGCCCAGGATCTTGAGTTCCTCGATCTGGGCCGCGTCGCCCGCGTCAATGATCGAGCCGGGCCGCATCCCGTCGCCGAGCGACAGGGTAATGTCATATTCGCGGGCGATCTCGAGCAGCCAGTCGTAATCTTCATAAAAGGGATTTTCCTCGCCCGTTTCCACGATCCATTTCATCATTGCCGCCCCGCCCCGGCTAACGACCTCCATCAACCGCGGCTTTTTCCGCAGCTGTTCGATCGACCGTTTGGTCACGCCGCAGTGGATCGTCATGAAGTCGACCCCTTCTTTGGCCTGCTCCTCCACGACCGCGAACATTCCGCCCGCGGTCATCCGCCGATCGACCATCGCCTGGTAGATCGGCACGGTGCCGAGCGGGACCGGACAGGCCTTAAGTATCTGTTTCCTGATCGCCCTGATATCGCCGCCGGTCGACAGGTCCATCACGGCGTCGGTTTTGGCGTCGAGCGCGGCCTTGAGTTTCTTTAGTTCTTCCTTGACGCGGGGATAATCGGCGGAGGTGCCGATGTTGGCGTTAACTTTGGTCTTCAGGCCCTGGCCGATGCCGACCGCTCTGACATTTTTATGCCGGGGATTAAAGGGGATGGCGATCGTGCCGCGGGCGACTCCCGCGCGGATCTCCGCCGGTTTGCGCCCTTCGTCGCGCGCGACCTTGGCCATTTGCGGGGTAACGCTCCCCTTGAGGGCTGACTGGCGCTGGGTGGTCATTACTTCCTGAATTCGCTCGGCTCTTCCAGCGGCTTGGCTTCGCGGGCCAGCTTCAAGGCCAGGACGACCGCTTCCTTGGCGGTGTTAACGCGGTGGACCTCTTTGTCCATCTGGCCGTTATGATTGATCATCTGCCAGGTATTTAGTCCGACGACCGGGATCTTATAGCCGAGGGCGAAACCGATCTCCGACAGGGTTCCGTAATGGCCGCCGACCGCGATCACCGCGTGCCCGCTCTTCACGACCAGTTTGTTCCGCGCGTAGCCGATGCCGGTGATGATCGGGTAATCGATGTACGGATTACCGTCTTCCCGCCGGCTCCCCGGCAGGATGCCGATCGTCGTGCCGCCGGCGCTCTTGGCCCCTTTGCATGACGATTCCATCACCCCTTTTAAGCCGCCGCTCACCAGCACGGCGCCCGCTTTGGCGATCTCCACCCCGACCTCTTCAGCCAGTTTGGCGATCTCCGGGGAAGCGTGGCTTTCGCCGATAACCGCGATAAATATTTTTTTGTCCATGGGTTTATTATAACACACCGGAGCGAGGTGTATAATGCCACCATGATCGAACTTTCCTTAGCTGAATTGATCGCTGCCGGCCTCAAGCCGGTCAAAGCTAAAACGCTGTTCCGTTCCTGCCACCAACTGTTCGACTTCCCCTCCCCATTAACGATCGAACAAGTCGAAGCTGAAGCTAAGGTCAAAAAAGTCCGCTTCCGCCTGGCCGACGGCTTAGCCGGCGAGTCGGTCTACATGGACCAGGGGCCGGACAAGAAATTCGTTTGCGTCTCTTCGCAGGTCGGCTGCCCGATCGGCTGCCGCTTTTGCGCCACCGGCCGGATGGGCTTCAAGCGCAATTTGACGGTTAGCGAGATCGTCGCCCAGGTTTATCATTTTGCTAAAGAGGAGAAGATATCCAATCTCGTTTTCATGGGGATGGGCGAACCATTTCTTAATTATGGGCAGGTGCTAAAAGCGATCGGCCTGCTCAACAGCGAGCTCGGCCAGAATATCGCCGCCCGCAAGATCGTCGTCTCTACTATCGGAATCGTCACCGGCATCAAACAGTTCGGTTCCGAACTGCAGAAACTAAAGCTCGCTTGGTCGCTGGCCGCACCGGATGACAAGCTTCGCCGTCAGCTCGTCCCCTATCCCACCTTACCCAGCATTGCAGAAACGATCAACGCCATTAATGACTACCAGCAGAAGACCAAACAGCGGGTGACAATAGAATACGTCCTCTTAAAGGGGGTTAACAACAGCCCGGAACAGTTAACAGAACTTGACCGGCTGGCCAGAACGATCGACAGCCATATCAATTTGATCGAATACAACCCATCACCGGGGCTCGACTTCGCGGCCGGCGATGTCGACCGGGCCCGCTTGCTCCTGAAAAAGCGCAAAGCCAACGTCACGGTCCGCCGCAGTCTGGGCAAGGAGATCGCCGCCGCCTGTGGCCAGCTCGGCTCAGTTATGATAAAATAAGGTCATGCAGCAGACTATTTCCCAAAAAATATTGGCCAAACATGCCGGACTCAAGTTCGTTGAGCCGGGCCAACTGATCAACTGTAAAGTCGACCTGGTCCTCGGCAACGACATCACCGCCCCGCCGG
This sequence comes from Candidatus Margulisiibacteriota bacterium, assembly GCA_041650855.1. Taxonomy (NCBI): domain Bacteria; kingdom Bacillati; phylum Candidatus Margulisiibacteriota; species Candidatus Margulisiibacteriota bacterium. Next base: position 25,843 of record JBAZKJ010000003.1, on the reverse strand, counting down.
CGATCAAGGAATTCGAAAAGATCGGGGTCACGAAAGTCTTCGACAAAAAGAAGATCTTCCTGGTTCCCGACCACTTCACCCCGGCCAAGGATATCAAATCGGCCGAGCAGGTGAAGATGATGCGCCATTTCGCCAAAAAGTACGGGATCGTCAATTTCTTCGAGATCGGCTGCATGGGGGTGGAACACGCCCTCCTCCCGGAAATGGGCGCGATCAGCCCGGGCATGCTCATTATCGGCGCCGATTCCCACACCTGCACCTACGGGGCGCTCGGCGCTTTTTCGACCGGCATCGGCTCGACCGACATGGCGGCCGGCATGGCGACCGGCGAGGTCTGGTTCAAGGCGCCGGAGCAGCTCAAGTTCGTCTACCACGGCAAGCTCCCTAAGTGGGTAGAAGCCAAGGACCTGATCCTCTACACGATCGGCCAGATCGGGGTCGACGGCGCCCGCTACATGTCGATGGAATTCACCGGCCCGGCCATTAACGCCCTGACCGTCGAAGGTCGGCTGACAATGGCCAACATGGCGATCGAAGCCGGCGGCAAGAACGGGATCTTTGCCGTTGACGCCAAGACCGAAGCGTACCTAAAGAAAGTTAAAGCAGGTAAAGGACTCGTTTATAAGTCCGACCCTGAAGCGGAATATAAAGAGGTCTACGAATGGGACATCTCCCAGATCGAACCGCAGATATCCTTCCCGCACCTGCCGAGCAACACCAAGCCGGTCAGCAAGTGCTCGCACGTCAAGATCGACCAGTCGGTCATCGGCTCGTGCACCAACGGCCGGATCGAGGACATGCGGGTCGCCGCTAAGATCTTAAAGGGGAAAAAGGTCAATCCCAACGTTCGCCTGATCATTTTACCGGCCACGCAAAAGATCGAACTGCAGATGATCAAAGAAGGATTGACGGAGTTGTTCATTAAAGCTGGCGCGGCTGTCTCTACCCCAACCTGCGGTCCCTGCCTTGGTGGTCACATGGGGATCCTGGCGGAAGGTGAACGGGCGATCGCGACTACCAATCGTAACTTCGTCGGCCGGATGGGCCATCCCAAGTCTGAAGTTTATCTCTCCAACGTGGCGGTGGCGGCGGCTTCGGCGGTCGCTGGACATATTATCAGCCCGGAGGACCTCTAAATGAAAGGCAAAGCCTGGAAATTCGGCAATAATATCGACACCGACCTGATCATCCCGGCCCGGTATCTGAACACCTCGGACCCGGCGGAACTGGCCAAGTACGCCATGGAGGATGCCGACCCGGAGTGGACCGACAAGATGAACAAGGGGGATTTTATCGTCGCCGGCGAGAACTTCGGCTGCGGTTCGTCCCGCGAACACGCTCCCATCGCCCTTAAGGCGGCCGGTATCTCGGCCGTCATCGCCAAGTCGTTCGCCCGGATCTTTTACCGGAACGCGATCAATATCGGCCTGCCGATCCTGGAATCCGCTCAGGCGGCGGAGGAGATCAGGGAAGGCGATGAGATCGAGGTTAACATTGTGGCCGGGGAGATCAGGGACTTAACAACCGGTAAAAGCTACAAAGCGCAACCGTTCCCCCCTTTCATGCAGCAGATCATCGACCACGGCGGGCTGATCCACTACCTACGGGCGCGCGCCAAGTAATTTCTGCAGGTCGATCTCAATGATCCCGTGTTCGCCCACGCTTTTCGCCCTCAGGAAATTAGCGTTGGGACTTCTTTTTAACGCCTCAAGGTAAGGAGGGCGCGCCGCCGTTTCCAGACCTAAGAAATCCGGCTTGAACACCAGCAAGACATCTTTTTCCTGCGGCAGTTTTTCTTCGGCCAGGGTGGATAACCTGATCAAAAGGCGTAAAAATGTCCTGATCCCCTGGTGTTTCATGACCAATTCCTGGAAGACCGGCCACGACAGGTTGCGGAAACGGAAACAGACGTTGCGGTACAGCGCTTTCTTATCTTCATAAGGGATGTCCTGCTCAATGGTATCCAGCAGAGTCAGGTGGGCCAAGTTATCGGCCAGGTAAGAGTAGCAGATCGGCCCCAGCAAGGTCCGCATTCTCAGCGCAAAATACTGTTTTGGCTCGTTGAACCGCCCCTGCCTCATCGCGATCATCGTTTCCAGGGCGTACTGCGAGAGCCGATTGCCGCCGCTCTTGCCGATCACGTCGACAAGATTGATCAGCAAGAGCTGGGTCTTTCTGTCCTCGGAATTTTGCCCTGCGTCGCTCGGCAGCAAATGGGAGGTCATATCCTGAAAAAACCCGTGCGCCCCGACCAGCTCCGCGACAACGGCGGAATCGACCCCCCGGGTCCCCGTCTCCATCAGGAAACCGGCGGTCAGCTGAGCGCCCAAATTATTATGCGCTACGCCCCGATCAAGCAGATAACCGATATCATGGAGCGCGACCGCGGCCGCCAGGTTCCGCTGCTCTTTTTCCGGCAGCGCGGCGTACTGCCGCCTGACCCATTCCAGCCGGCGGCCGTATTCATCGGGGTTGGTGACCTTTTGCAGATCGGCCGGCAAGGCTTCGTGCAGCGCGGCAAAGCGCCGGTCGATAATGGCTTGGAAAGCGTGGTTAACGGAACGGATGTGGCCGATCCGGCTCTCAGCGATTCGGCCGTATAACTTCGGCAGAACGCGCCGTTCCACCTGGCGGAAAAATTGGACGGTCTCCATGCCTTTTTATCGGTCAAAAGGCCGAATTATTTCAGCGGATTATCAGATATGAGCCGCGACAGTGTCGCCGACCTCGGTGGTCGACATCCCCATCTTGCCGGCCGACATCGATTTCATCTGGGTGCAGGCGTAGCGGATCCCTTTTTCCACATCCGCCGCCGCTTTATCTTCCCCGACGTTCTCGAGGAGCATCTGCAGGGCGCCGATTGCTGCCAGCGGGTTGATGACGTTCTGGCCGGTGTACTTGGGCGCCGAGCCGCCGATCGGCTCGAACATGGAAACGCCTGCCGGGTTGATATTGCCGCCGGCCGCGATCCCCATCCCCCCCTGGATCATGGCACCCAGGTCGGTGATGATGTCGCCGAACATGTTGTCGGTCACGATAACGTCGAACCATTCCGGGTTCTTGACGAACCACATGCAGGTGGCGTCAACATGCGAGTACTCCCGCTTGATATCGGCGAAATCTTTTTTGCCGATCTCGTGGAACGCCCGCTCCCAGAGGTCCCAGGCATAAGTCAGGACGTTGGTCTTGCCGACCAGGGTCAACTGTTTCCGCTTGTTCCGCTTCTTGGTGTATTCGAACGCGTAGCGGAGGCAGCGTTCTACTCCTTTGCGGGTGTTGACCGAAACCTGGGTAGCGACTTCGTCCGGGCTCCCCTTTTTCAGGTACCCGCCGGTGCCGACATAGAGCCCTTCGGTGTTCTCGCGGACAACGACAAAATCGATCTGTTCCGGCCCTTTATCCTTGACCGGGGTCCAGACGTTCGGATAGAGAATGACCGGGCGGAGGTTAATATACTGGTCGAGCGCGAACCGGAGCTTTAAGAGGACACCATGTTCGATGATCCCCGGCTTTACCGCCGGATCGCCGACCGCACCAAGGTAGATCGCCTCGTAGGTCTTGAGCTCCTCAACGTCCTTGTCTTCGACCAGCTTGCCGGTCTTGAGGTACCGCTGGCCGGTAAAGTCGAACTCTTTCAGTTCGTACTCGAAGTTGTGCTTTTTGGCGACCGCTTTAAGGACCTTTAATCCTTCGGCCACGACCTCCGGCCCTGTCCCGTCCCCGCCGATAACCGCGATCTTATGTTTTTTTGCCATGGTATTTACCCCTTTCTGAATGACCTAATTATAGCAGAAAAATCGTCTTAGAGGAATGCGCCGGCCGCCCTGATGACCGCGTAGCGGGAACAACCGGTCGCCAGGACCTGCCGGTAGTTCTGTTTATTGATCCCGCCGATCGCCACGATCGGGTTCCTGACCAGTTTGACCGCCCGGCCCAGGGCTTTAAGGCCGGTCGGTTTGACCTGCCCCTTGAGCGGCGTCGCGAAGACCGGACCGAAACCGATGTAATCCGGGCCCAACCGGGCGGCTTTGCCAGCTTCGCTCAGGCTCTGGGCTGACAACCCGATGATCTTATCCCTGCCCAGGGCTTTTTTAATGCCGGCCATCGACCGTCCTTTTAGATCTTCCCAACCGAGATGGACGCCGTCCGCCCCCGCCTGCTTAACCAGCCGCCAGTGATCGTTAAGCAGGAACGTGATCCCTTTCGCCCTGGCCGCCCGGCCGATCTTTTGCGCTAACCGCAAATAATCGGTCGTATTGAGATCCTTGGCCCGGAGCTGGACGATCTTGACCCCCGAGCGGAGCAATTTTAACGGCTCTTTATGCACGGACGGATCAATGATCAGGTAAGAAGAAAAATCGAGTTTTTCCGCCTTACTGACGCGCGGAGCCAGCTCTTTTTCCAGTTCGTATAACTTGAAGCGGATCGCCTTGAATTTCCGTCCATAAACCGGACTCAACAGCTTGGCGAACTCTTCCAGAACGCGGACCGCTTCCTGCGCTCGCTTCATGTTCGCCTTAAATATGTCCTCGACTTTCGCCCTTCGCCCCTCATCCCTGGTATACGGCTCGCGGCCAACGTCACCAGCCGAATCACGACTGGCCAGTAATGAATGCGGCACAACTCTGCTCAACTGACCGCGCAGCTTCTTGGCGGTAACGGTCAAGCGTTGGTCTTCCAGCACAAACCGACATATTTCCTCAACTACGCGCAGCCCTTCCGTCGCCCGGTTCAAGTTCACATCGATAATGCGGCTGATGTTAGAACGCATATTTGGTCCATTGGTTCGGGTCAACGCGCAGGTTATGGACGGACATCCCCCAGTGCAGATGTGGTCCGGAGGAAATCCCTGAATTGCCCGATAAAGCGATAATGTCTCCCTTGCTGATCGTCTGGCCAACGGGCGCCAGGAATTTAGAGAGATGGAAATATAAGGTATGGACCCCCTGCCCGTGGTCGACAACGATCGTCCCGCCGAAAGCGGTCAGCTTTTGCGCAAAGACGACTTTGCCGTTATTGGCGGCTTTGACCCGGGTCCCGATCGGCACGGCGATATCAAACCCGCGGTGCTGGCCCCGTTTTTTCCGGTTTATGTATTCCTGTGTCCCAAAGACCATGGAAACCTCGCCGGATGTCGGGCGGATGAATTTCCCGACCCAGTGTTGGGCCGGATCTTCTCTGACCAGGACCCGTTCGATCAGCGCCCATTCTTCGCCGATAATGTCCCGGGCCAGCAGTTTTTTCTTGGCCGGCTTCAGCCAGAACGAGACCGTCGGGAATTTGGTCCTGGCTACTTTGACCGACCCCCGCCGCTCTTCGGTCGAGCCGTCTTGTTTGGTCAGGTGCAAAATTAGGGGATAATTCCCCGGTTTTAACTCGCAAGGTATCCCGACGATCGCTTTTTGCGCCGGTCCGGCGGGAAAAAAGCTGATGTTTTTCTGCAAAAAGCGGACCTGGCCAGCCGCTACCCCTTCGGCGGAAGAAAGCACCAGTTCGAACGAACCGCCCTGCCGGGCTGTGGAGGCGGCGGCGATCCCGGCCGTGATCAGGCAGATAGCGAAGAGGAGGTAAAATCTTTTCACGCTCCAATTCTATCATAGCGTGAAATCCGGTTAAAGCGCTGGCGATAACTTATTGTCATGAACTTTACCCAGATCACCGCGCTTTGCGGCCGCGGCCGTTACCGGGTCGTCGCCGCCCAGGTGGAGAACGTCATCGCCCGCCGGAAAAGCGAGCAGATCGAACTGGCCCAGCGGCACATCCAGGCGATCGCCCCGCTGCGCGGCAAGATCGACCTGGCGGTCTTTCCCGAACTGTCGACCGTCGGCCTGGGACCGATCAACAATTACATTGCCGAGTGCGTTCCCCGGCTGGCCGAAGGCCTTAACGGCGAGGTCGGCGAGCTCTTCCGCCAGGCGGCGCAGTCGCTGGATTGCGCGATCGGGTTCGGGTTGATCAGGCTGATCAGGGTCGCGGACCGGGACCAATATTTAAACTCTTTCATTATCGTTGATCCGCAAGGCAACATGACGGTGACCGATAAATCACGGGATTATTCGGCCCCGGAACCCAATCCGAACGCCCTGAAGAGCTTCACGCTCGGCGAGCTCAAGGTCGGGGTCACGATCTGCCGCGATCTTTTCCACCCCCTGACCTACCGCGGCATAATGCGCATGAAGCCCGACCTGATCGTCTGTCCCCAGTTCTCTTTTCCGGCGCGCAACCTGACCTATCATGTCAGGAAATACCGGGCCGATCTGCTGGCCGTGAATTTTGCCGAGGCCGGCGCCGGCGGCTCGGCTTTCCTCAACTATTGGCCCGGTTCCGACCCGGTCGCCGCGCGGGTCGACGTCCACAGCCTTTCGGAACTGGGCGAAGAAGCCCTGGTCGCCGTCATCTAGGCAAACAAAAAGCCCCCGCGGTATTACCCGCGAGGGCTTGATTTGTTGAAAGTCAGGCAGTTGGAGTAGATGCGAGACCGACCTGGAATAATGTCCCATTTAAGTGACAAATACTCCTTAGAAAGGAGGTGATCCAGCCACACCTTCCGGTACGGCTACCTTGTTACGACTTCACCCCAGTCACCAGCACCACCCTAGGCCCCGGCGAACCGGAGACTTCAGGTGTTTCTGGCTTCCATGGTGTGACGGGCGGTGTGTACAAGGCCCGAGAACGTATTCACCGCAGCACGCTGATCTGCGGTTACTAGCGATTCCAGCTTCATGAAGGCAAATTGCAGCCTTCAATCTGAACTGAGCAGTGTTTTTTGAGATTTGCTCTTCCTTACGGATTCGCATCCCTTTGTACACTGCATTGTAGCACGTGTGTAGCCCTGGGCATAAAGGCCATGATGACTTGACCTCATCCCCACCTTCCTCCCCTTCATCAGGGGCAGTTTCGCTAGAGTGACCGACTTTACGTTGTCAACTAGAGATGGGGGTTGCGTTCGTTGTTGGACTTAACCAAACATCTCACGACACGAACTGACGACAGCCATGCAGCACCTGTGCTAGCTTCCATATTGCTATGGATCGCTCCCCTTTCGGTTCGCTACTACTAGCATGTCAAGCCCAGGTAAGGTTGTTCGCGTAGCATCGAATTAAACCACATGCTCCACCGCTTGTGCGGGCCCCCGTCAATTCTTTTGAGTTTTAACCTTGCGGTCGTAATCCCCAGGCGGTTCATTTAACGCGTTAGCTACGGCACTAGAGGGGTCGATACCTCTAACACCCAATGAACATAGTTTAGGGCCAGGACTACCGGGGTATCTAATCCCGTTTGCTCCCCTGGCTTTCGCGCCTCAGCGTCAGAAATGGTCCAGAAAGCCGCCTTCGCCACTGGTGTTCCTTCCGATATCTACGCATTTCACCGCTACACCGGAAGTTCCGCTTTCCTCTACCACTCTCTAGCAAAACAGTATCAGATGCGGCTACAGGTTGAGCCTGTAGATTTAACATCTGACTTATAAAGCCGCCTACGCGCCCTTTACGCCCAATAATTCCGGACAACGCTTGGCCCCTACGTATTACCGCGGCTGCTGGCACGTAGTTAGCCGGGCCTTCCTCTGTGGGTACAGTCAATATCGTCCCCACTGACAGTACTTTACATCCCGAAGGACTTCATCATACACACGGCGTCGCTCCATCAGACTTTCGTCCATTGTGGAAAATTCCTCACTGCTGCCTCCCGTAGGAGTAGGGACCGTGTCTCAGTTCCCTTGTGACTGGTCGTCCTCTCAGACCAGCTACCCGTCATCGCCTTGGTGGGCCGTTACCCCGCCAACTAGCTGATAGGACGCAAGCCCGTCTCAAAGCCCATTGCTGGGTTTACTCGGAAGGCCATTCGACCCTCCGAACACATCCGGAATTAGCCAATCTTTCGACTAGTTGTGCCGGTCTTTGAGGTAGGTTGCTTACGTGTTACTCACCCGTTTGCCACTCCCCTTGCGGGGCGTTCGACTTGCATGTGTTAGGCACGCCGCCAGCGTTCGTCCTGAGCCAAGATCAAACTCTCAATAAATGAAAGCTTAATTAATTGACTCGATTATTCATCCAATTGATTACATATAAAAGAATCTGATACGAGAACTCGCATCATACTCGCTGCCTGATTTTCAAAGTGCAAAACCGTTTCGTGTCTTTGGCAAGCAAAAAGGAGGGGAAAAAGACGAAGGTTCGATCCCGTTAACGGGCGCTGAAGTTCCCAAGCGGCCCCCCTTTCTTTCAGCGTGGTACCAGTATACATGACCCCCGTCCCGGCTGTCAAGGGCTTTTTTCCCTTGACTGGTCCGGCCGCCGAGCTTATACTCGTTTATCATGAGAAGCGCTTTTGACGCCTTGGTCGACGCCGCCTCCCTGATCCTTTACTCCCTGGTGGTCGGCTTCTGCTTTATCCTGCTGGTCGAGCTGATGGGCTGGTCGCTCTCTTACCTGATGGGGACGACCCTACTCTCCCTCCTGCACCGGAACAAAGAGTGGGAAGCGCTCGCTTTTATTTTCGGTAATTACCGGATCCTGCTGACCATCTTCGGCACCGGCCTGGTGGTCTACACTTATTACCGCTTGACCGAAAAGCCTTAAAAATTACCCCTTGACAAACTCCCGGCCTGGTATACAATTGTATACCATAAGGCTAAAGGGGGTTGGCCATGTTAAACCAGAAACAACAGGAGATATTCAACTACGTTCGGCAATACATTAACGACCGGGGCTTTCCTCCGTCGATCCGCGAAGTCTGCCGGGCGGCCGGCTTCTCTTCCCCCCGCGCCGGACAAAAATATCTCGAGTCGCTGGAACAACAAGGCTACATTCAGCGGGAAAACAAACCGCGCGGGATAAAACTGCTGGCCGGCGCGACGGTCAAAGGTGTTTCCCTCCCCTTCTTTGGTTACATCGCCGCAGGGGCGCCGATCGAGGTCTGTGAGCAGACAGAAGAGGTCGAGGTGCCGGCCACGCTGGTCGGGCGGCGTCCCTGCTATATTCTCCAAGTCAAGGGGAACAGCATGATCGAGGACCATATCTTGAACGGCGACCTGATCGTGGTCGAGCGGTGCGAGACCGCGGACGACGGCGAGGTCGTGGTCGCGCTGATCGACCGCTCCGCCGCCACGCTCAAGCGGCTGTACCGCGAGAAGGATCAGGTCCGTCTCGAGCCGGCCAATTCCGCCATGAAGCCTATATATGTAAAAGATATCGCCATCCAAGGGAAGGTCAGAGGATTGTTCAGGAAGTTCTAAGGCGATCGTGGACACTGAACAAAAACTGGAAGTCCTGGGCGCCGCCGCCAAGTACGACATCTGCGCGTCGACCTCGGTCAAGTCGGCCCGGCCAACGGGCCGCGACACGATCGGCTCGCACGCCCCCGCCGGCATCTGCCACAGCTATACCCCCGACGGCCGCTGCGTTTCGCTCTTAAAGGTCCTGATGACCAATTCGTGCCGCAATGACTGCCAGTACTGCGTCAACCGGGTCAGCAATGATTTTGAGCGGTCCAGTTTTGAGCCGGAAGAACTGGCCAGGTTATTCCTCGAGCTCTATCGCCGCAATTACCTGGAAGGGATATTTTTGAGCTCCGGCATCCAAAAAAGCTCCGACTACACGATGGAACGGATGGTCCAAACCGCGGAGATCCTCCGCCACCGGTTCAACTACCGCGGCTATATCCATCTCAAAGCGCTCCCCCACACCTCTCCCCACCTGATTGAACGGGGCGCCCAGCTGGCGGACCGGATGTCGGTCAACCTGGAAAGCCCAAACCCGGACCGGTTAAAGCTGATCGCCGGCGAAAAGAATTTTATGCTCGACCTGATCGCGCCGATCGACGCGATCCAGAAGCAGATCCAGCAAGGACGGCTTAAAGCCGGGCAGACTACCCAGTTCGTCGTCGGCGCCGCCGGCGAAACCGACCTGGAGCTCCTGAAAACGACCAATTGGCTGTATAAGACTAAGGGGCTAAAAAGAGCGTACTTCAGTGCGTTTGTCCCCCCAGTCCCTAGTTCCCAGTCCCTCAGTTCCCGAGTCCCTTTGGTCCGTGAGCACCGACTATACCAGGCCGACTGGCTAATGCGCTTTTACGAGTTCAAACTGGAAGACCTGGTGCTCCAGCAGGACGCGAACTTAAGCCTTGAGCTTGACCCAAAGCTGGTCGCCGCGCTGCAGAACCGCGAACAGTTCCCGATCGAAGTTAACACCGCGTCGTTCAAGGCGCTCCTCCGGATCCCCGGCATTGGGCCAACAGCCGCCAAACGGATCTGGCGCGTCCGCAAAGAACATCGTTTCACTGACATTAACGAGCTGAAGAACGTCGGCGTCGTCGTCAAACGGGCCAAACCATTCATCTTGCTCAACGGTCGCAAGCAAGGAAGCATTAGCAGCATCATGCCCGTAAAACAGCTCGAACTATGGAACAATTGAAATTGATCGAAGTGGCTGGAGGAAACCGCGAAGTTTATTCGCGGGTTTCCGGCCTGGGCAGCGACCCGGAGGCAAAGGAGATGTTCCGGCGGGAGGTCGCTTATGCCCTCCTCCACCGGGACCCGGCCAAATATGCCGTGATCGATCAGGCGATCAAGCAAGCCAAAGAGAAAGGCGTTAGCTACGTGCTTTGCAAGGTTTCCAACGAAGCCAGGAAGTTCCTGAAGTTAGCCCGGGCAGTCGCTTTTGAAAAATACCGGGCGACTGCTTTTCTGCGTTTGCAACCCATTGACCAGCACCGCGTCCTGTACGGCGAGTTCGCCATTGAGCACCAAACGGCGGAGCTGATCATGCTTCACTTCATGAAGCGCTTCCCGCGCTACAACATCATGATCGTCTTTAACGATGAAGTGTATATCGGCCGCAATAAAGAGATCTTCCGGGAGAAGGCAAAGCCCCGGGAAGTCGAATTGCCCACAGCCAAAGACGATTTCGAGCGCTATTGGCTGGCGTTCTATCGTTCCCAATACATACCGGAAAGAAGGAACATCAAATATCTGAAAAGGATGATCCCGCAGAAATACTGGCACTATGTGACGGAATTACAGGAGTTTGACGAGGAAATAAGAAACGGCGGAAATGGCGGCCGCCGCCGGGATGGTGATGACCCAGGCCCAGGCGATCTTCCCGGCCATGTCCCACTTGACCGCGCTGAAGCGCTTGATCGAGCCGACCCCCATAATCGCCCCGGTGATCGTGTGCGTGGTGCTGACCGGGATACCCATCGCTGAAGAGAAAAAGAGCGTTATTGCCGCCCCGGTCTCGGCGCAAAATCCGTCGACCGGTTTCAGCTTGGAGATCTTCTGCCCCATCGTCTTGACGATCCGCCAGCCGCCGAACATCGTGCCGAAAGAGATCGCGGCATAGCAGGCGATCACTACCCAGCCCGGGATGTGATATCGGCCGCCAAGCAAGCCGGCGCTGAACAGCAAGCTGGCAATGACCCCCATCGTCTTCTGCGCGTCATTGCTGCCGTGCCCCATGCTGTACAGCGCGGCCGAGACCAGCTGTCCTTTACGGAATAGATGGTCGACCTTGAACGGGGAACTGTCCCGGAACAGCCAGTAGACGATCCCTCCCAGCAACGAACCGAGGATCAAACCGACGACCGGCGAGATAAAGATAAAGGCTACCGCTTTGGTGATCCCCTGCCAGACCAGGGCTTGCGGGCCGGACTTGACCAGCGCGGCGCCGATCATGCCGCCGATCAGGGCGTGCGACGAGCTGGTCGGCAGGCCAAAATACCAGGTGATGATGTTCCAGCCGCAGGCGCCCATCAGCGTGCCGAAAATGATCTGCTTATCGATGATGTTGATGTCGATGATCCCCTTGCCGATCGTGTCGGCCACGTGCAGGCCGAAAAAGAAGAAAGCCAGAAAATTAAAAAAAGCGGCCCAGACCACCGCTCGCCGCGGCGACAGGACCCGGGTCGAGACGATCGTGGCAATCGAATTGGCCGAATCGTGGAAGCCGTTGAGAAAATCAAAGAGCAGCGCCAGGGCGATAAGCAGGATGATGGCCAGTGTCATGATCTTAAGCCTGCTTTAAAAGCAGCGATTGGACCATGTGGGCAACGTCTTCGCAAATGTCCAGGACCGTCTCCGACTCCTGGTAGATCTCTTTCCACTTCAGGACGGCGATAAAGTCCTTTTCGTTCTCAAAAAGGTCGGTCAGCATATCGTCGCGCATCGCGTCGCCGATGTTCTCCAGCCGGTTGATCTCGACGCAGGTCTCGGATACCGCCTGCAGGTGCTTGAGGTCGCGCATCCCCCTGATCGCTTTTTCCACCGCCACGACCGACTCCTCGATCACCGCCGCGAACTTCACCAGATTGGGATTAACTCCGTCCAACTTATAGACCTTGAGGCGGCTGACGATGGTGTAAAGCATGTCGACCACGTCGTCGAGCTCGATCGCCAGCGAATGGATGTCTTCCCGGTCGAACGGGGTGATAAAAGTCTTGTTCAGCTGGTTGATGATGGCGTGGGCGGCGTCGTCGGCCCGCTGCTCGATCGCGTGGATCGTTTGCACCTCGGTCTCCCCCATAACGCCGGCCGAGACGACTTCCTTAAAATACCGCGCGGCCTCGGCCGCGCAGGCGGCTTGTTTTTCAAACAGGGCGAAAAAATCGACTTTCTTGGGGAAGATCTGCAAGATCATTGTTTATTCCTTTCTTTAGGCCTATTTATATCGAGCGAAGTCGAGATATGGAGCCGAGGGGGATCGAACCCCTGACCTCTAGAATGCAAATCTAGCGCTCTCCCAGCTGAGCTACGGCCCCCCGCTCCTCATCATTGTAGCATCCGGGGCCGGCCACAAACAAGCTTGTTCTCCCCCCAGGCAATTGCTATGATATGCTTCATGAGCGAGACAATGAACCAGTTGGTCTTGCGGCAGTTACAGCAGATCGTCGATGACGCCACCGACTTATGCCACGTTCCGCTCGTCCTCATCTCATTATTCGACAAAGAATCCGGTTATTTCCATTTCCGGGCGCTGGGCGGCATTAGCAACCCGTTCATCCAAACCGCGATCAAGGCTGGCGAACTGATCGCCGGGCGCAAGCTTCTGACCTACCAGCATACGGCCGACGTTAACGCTTACGTGAAAAAGATCGTTGAGCGCCAGACCCTGATGATCACCGACATTTACTCGGCGACCGAGAACCTCCTGCCCCGACCGGCCATCGAGGCCGCCCAATTTTTCCTGAAGATCAAACAGATCGCCAGCCTGCCGATCGTTGTTAACGGGCAAATGGCGGGCATGGCCGGTTTTATTTCACAGAAGGAGATCACGCCCCAGGACCTGAAACTGATGAACGCTTTTGCGAACGAGATCCGCCTGCTGCTGGAGAATCTTCTCTTGGCCTCCACTCTCGAACAAAAGGTCGCGGAACGGACCCGGGAACTGCAAGCCACTTTGGCCGCCCATGAGCGGACCGAAAGCGCGCTGAAAGAATCGGAACAGCGGCTGCGGTTCCTTTCCCGCACCGCCGAGCAGCTGTTGAATTTGCCGGCGGAGGCCGATCCGTTCGCCTATATCGTTGAGAATATCAAACAGTTGGCCGGCGAAGCGATCGTCGGGGTCGCGGAATACGATCCCGAGTCGCAGTGCCTGTTCGCCCGCTCCATCGCCGGGCTGGGCAAGTACCTGCAGCCGGTCATCAATCTGCTCGGCAGCGACCCCAGCAAAATGGCCTATAAAGGGGATGAAGCCACCCGGCAAATGTTGCTGACCGGCAAACTGGTCGAGGTCGAAGATGGCATGACCAAGCTCTCGGTCGATATCCCGCCCATGGTCTGGAACACTATCAAAAACCTGATCAATATCGGGTCGGTCCACGCGATCGGCTTGACCTGGCAGGGCAAATTACTGGGCGACGTGCTGATCCTGCTGCCCCGGGACGCGGAGCTGAAGAACGCGCCGGTCATCGAAGCGTTCGTGAAACAGGCAGCGGTCGTCCTGCAGCGCAAAAAAGCGGAAGAATCGCTGATTGCCGGCCGCGAAGCTTTTTACAACATCGTGGAAAAAAGCCCGATCGGTTTGCTCGTCCTGGACCAGGAGAAAAAAGTCCGTTTTATCAACGCTCAGGGCGAAAAGCTGCTGGGCCGGAAAAGGGAAGATTTCCTCGGCCAGCTTTTTGTCCCGCCCCTGGCCGACAAGCACCTGCCGGAGATCGCGATCAAGCTGGACAACGGCTCGACCGGCATCGGCACGCTCAATATCGTTGAGACCGGTTGGGAAGGGAAACAGGCCGAATTGATCGCGATCAGCGACGTCACCAGCCGCGCGCAGGCCGAAACGGAACTAAATAAAAAAGTCAAAGAGCTGGAAGATTTCTGCAAAGCGATCGAAGGCCGCGAGATAAAAATGGCCAGCTTGGAGAAAGAGATCGAGCGGCTCCGGAAACAGGCGGAATAATAACGGCATGATATTTTTCACGGGCGAAACAAAGGATCAGTCTGTTCTGCGGCAATTACAGCAGCTCGTCGACGATGCCACCGACCTGTGCAACGTTCCGCTCGTTCTTTTGTCCCTACTTGACCGGGAAACCGGTTACTTCCATTTCCGGGCAATGGGGGGCATGAACAAACCTTTGCTAAGATCAGCGATCAAAGCCGGCGAACTGGTCGCCGGTCGAGACCTTTTCTCGTTCAAGCATAAGCCCGATATTAATAAATACATTAGAACGATCGTTGAGGGCCGGGTTTTATCAATCTCTGATATTGATTCGGCGATTGAAAATATCCTGCCTAAACCGGCGTTTCAGGCCGTGCAATTTTTCCTGAAGCTCAAACAGATCGCCAGTATGCCCCTGATCATCAACGGGCAAGTAGAAGGGATAGCCGTATTTATTTCGCAAAAGGAGAAGATCGCTCCGGCCGATCTCAAATTAATGAACACCTTTGCCAATGAGAGCCGGCTGCTGCTGGAGAATCTTCTCTTGGCCTCCACCCTCGAACAACAGGTTACGAAGCGGACCGGGGAACTGCAAACCGCCTTGAACGCTCATGAACGGATCGAAGGCGAGCTGAAAGAATCGGAACAACGGCTGCTGTTCCTCTCCCGCACCGCCGAACAGCTGATGGATCTGCCCACGGAGGCCGATCTATTCGCTTTTATCGCCAACAATCTCAGACAATTCATCCGTGACTCGATCATCGGGACCGCTGAATACGATGAAGCTTCCGGTTGTCTGTTCGCCCGGTCAATCGTCGGTCTGGGCAAGTCGCTCCAGCCGGCCATCGATCTGTTCGGCCGAGATCCCTATAAAATGCCGTTCCAAGGCAAGGAAGAAATTCTAGAGATACTGAAGGCCGGCAAGTTGACGGAAATCACCGGCGGCATCGAGGAGCTTTCCGTCGATATCCCGCCGCCGGTCTGGCTCTCTATTAAAAAACTGCTGAACATCGGGGCGCTTTATGTCATCGGTATCACCTGGCAGGGAAAATTACTGGGCGACGTAGCGATCCTCTTGCCCAACGGCGCAACATTAAAGAACGGTCCGGCAATCGAAGCTTTTGTCAAAGGGGCGGCTGTTATTCTACAGCGCCGGAATGCGGAAACCGCCCTGCTTGCCAGCCGTGAAGCTTTTTACAACATCGTGGAAAAAAGCCCGATCGGCTTGCTCGTCCTGGACCAGGAGAAAAAAGTTTGTTTTATCAACGCTCAGGGCGAAAAGCTGCTGGGCCGGCAAAGGGAAGATTTCCTCGGCCAGCTCTTTGTTCCGCCCCTGGCCGACAAGCACCTGCCGGAGATCGCGATCAAATTAGCTAACGGCCGGACCGGGACCGGCGTGCTTAATATCGTTGAGACCAGCTGGGCAGGGAAAAAAGCCGAATTGATCACGGTCATCGACGTCACCAGCCGCGCGCAGGCCGAAACGGAGCTGAATAAAAAAGTCAAAGAGCTGGAAGATTTCTGCAAAGCGATCGAAGGCCGCGAGATAAGAATGGCCGAGCTGGAAAAAGAAATCGAGCGGTTCCGGAAACAGGCGAAATAAGAATGGGCGGTGCTGGGATCGAACCAGCCACCTCGCGATTATCAGTCGCGTGCTCTACCAACTGAGCTAACCGCCCTCGGCAGCGAACTTTGGGATTTTCTATTCTATCAGACTTTGGGGACCTTCTTCAACGCTTCCTTGATCAGCTCCATGGGGTACTCGTAATCCTCCAGCTGGCCGGAGAAGAACTTATCGTAGGAAGCCATGTCAAAGTGGCCGTGGCCGCTTAAGTTAAAGATGATGACCTCGCCCTCTTTCGCCTTCTTCGCCTCGTCGATCGCGCAGTGGATGGCGTGCGAGCTTTCCGGCGCGGGGACGATCCCCTCGGTCCGGGCGAACAAGACGGCCGAGGCAAAGCACTCGTTCTGGTGGTAAGCGCGCGCCTCGATCACCTTGTCCTTGGCCAAATTGCTGACCAGCGGCGCCATGCCGTGGTAGCGCAAACCGCCGGCGTGGATCGCCGGCGGCATGAAATCGTGGCCGAGGGTGTACATTTTGACCAGCGGGGTCATGCCGGCCATGTCGCCGAAATCGTACTCGTAAAGCCCTTTGGTCAGCGTCGGGCACGACATCGGCTCGACGGCGAGCACTTTGGGGTTCGTTTTCCCCTTTAGCTTGTCCTTGAGGAACGGGAACGCCAGGCCGGCAAAGTTGCTGCCGCCGCCGACGCAGCCGATCACCACGTCCGGGTTCTTTTCGCCGATCAGCTTCAACTGCTCGATCGCTTCCAGGCCGATGATCGTCTGGTGGAGCAGCACATGGTTCAAGACCGAACCGAGCGAATACTTGGTGTCGTCGCGGCCGACCGCGTCCTCGACCGCTTCCGAGATCGCCAGTCCGAGGCTGCCGGGATTGCCCGGATCCTTTTCCAGCACCGCCCGGCCGTATTTGGTCAACTTGCTCGGGGAAGCGTCAACTTTGCCGCCCCAGGTTTGCATCAACAGCTTCCGGTACGGCTTCTGGTCGAAGCTGACGCGGACCATGTAGACCTGGCATTCCAGGCCGAACAAAGAGCAGGCAAAAGCGAGGGCCGAGCCCCACTGCCCCGCCCCGGTCTCGGTGGCGATCCGCTTGACCCCTTCCTGCTTGTTGTAATAGACCTGAGCGACCGAGGTGTTCGGCTTGTGCGAACCGGCCGGCGAGACGCTTTCGTTCTTGTAATAAATGCGCGCTTTGGTCTTGAGCGCTTTTTCCAGGCTCAGGGCGCGGACCAGCGGCGTCGGCCGCCACAGTTTCAGGACATCGACGATCTCGTTCGGGATCTCGATCATCGGGTCGAGACACATCTCCTGGGCGATCAGGCCCATCGGGAAGAGCGGCGCCAGGTCCTCGGGGCCGAGCGGCTTATGCGTGGCCGGGTGCAGCGGCGGGGCGAGCGGCGTCTTCAGGTCCGGAGCGATGTTGTACCATTTCTGGGGCATTTCCTTTTCGCTGAGCAATATCTTGCGGTCGGTCATAGTCATTCCTCCAATTAGGGAAAGATAGACTGATTTTAGCAAAAACCGGGGGTATTAACAATAACCGAATTGGCCGGCGCTTAAAATACGGCGTTAACGGTCGGGGTGCTGACCGTGGCGACCGCCGGGGTCGCCTGTGGCCGGGAATCCCGGGCAACCGTCGTCTGCGGTTCAGCTGCCGGTCGCTCACCAGCCGCTCCGAGCTGATTGAGAAAATAGCCGTAGAAAGGATTCCCGGGGTTGATCGTGACCCGGTCAGACTGGTCTGTCAGGCTGACAAGGTAGACGTTGCCGTCCAATTGGTTATAAACTGTCCGCCGCCCGGCGGTTAAAGTGGCGATCACGGAATTATCGGCGCTGAAGCGCTGGTAAGCGGAACCGTTCCTGTCCGTAACTTCGGTGTAGACCCGGTTCGGATCGTTGCGGCCGTACTGGCCGGTCGAACCCACCGTCTCGTAGGCCTGGGCCGCTGCTTGATATGGATCTGTCCCGCGCGCCATCGCCAAAACTTCTCTTTCCGGGATCAGGAAGTGGGCCGTTCCCGTGTAAGGGGCATCGATCAACGGCGCGTAATAGATCCCGCCGCCGAATTGAGCGGTATCGCTGATCGGGAACATCCCGGCATGGCAGCCGCCGCGGACAAAACCGACCGTTTCTTGTTCCGGCTCATTAGGGATCGTACCGGCGTCAATGTCGTGCTGGTTGTTCAGGTCGCTTTTATAAGCATGAGTTTGGAACGCGGTATTTTCCCGCGCCGCCAGGTGTCTGCCCACCGCCAGGTCCGCATCTCTCGTGGTGGAATAGAACTCGACCGTCATCCTGACCGGTACGCCGTCGGGATATTGCTCTGCCAGCTCCGGATTTTGCGCAAAGAACTCTTTCATCGGGCCTTCCAGCTCGCCGATCGGGATGTACTTGGTCGCCGTGATCCTGACCAGGCATGGGTCATCTTCCGACGGATATTGGATGTCGGACTGATCGTAGGTAAAACCCTCCGCCTCCAGATACTGGAGTGCGCTCATCCCGCCGCCGATGAACTGGTCGCCCAGGCGGAGGAAACGGAGCCTTTCTTGATCGGTCAATTGCGTATCCACGTAATCCTCAACCGCGTCGGGATCGTTACGTTTGGCCCTTAAGTCGCTGACGATCTGCCGGCCGCGGGGAGAGTTTGGATCAATGACAAACTCCGGATGCTGGAAAAACCGCTGCAGGATCAACCCCGTAGAGACTCCGGACGTCCGGAAATCGCTTAAGGCCTCAAAAGAGGTAAGGTCGTCGCCATCGGGCGCGACGACAAAATTCCAGCTGATCGGCTCTCCGTTCCTTAAGGCAGGGAAAGCGTTATCTTCATACCAGTTCTGCAAGGTGCCCGGCTGGCTAGGAGCCGCCCCGTCCGGATACTCTAAGGTTAGGTTAGCTACTGCTACTGATTGCCCACCCCCCCAACCGAACTTCACTTCTGCTGTTCCGGCATTCGGCCGGGCGTAGAGGTCAGCCGCCGGCAAAGTCACCGTCCAGGCCTGCTCCGTCAAGTTGTAACGGACGCTCATCGTCTGATTGGGATCGGAACCGTTCAATTGATAGATCGAGATGCCGTTCACGGTAATATTGCTCGGCAATTGGTCAATGGTAAACTGCACGACCGAGCTCGGGGTCAAGTCGGTCGAAGATAACCCGCTCACGTGGGCCTGTCTCCCCTCGTGCCAGAAATACTGCCGATACTCGGCCGGCGTCCCCGGCTGGTCCAAGAAACCTTTCGCGAGCGGATTGAAATTTGCCAGCTCGAATAACTTCCCATTGTAAACCGTCCCCAATATGAACTCTACGCCGCCCATCTCCCCCCCGGCCCAACTCGATTGGCCGTGTTCCTGGGCATAGGCATAGTACGATTGCAGGAAACCGAGCTGCTGCTCATTGTCCGCCAGCGCCCGATAATATCCGGCCGGCTCCTGGCCGGTCTCTTCGGCATAATTCCGGTAGATCGCCAGCGCGCCGGTAAAATCGCCGTTGTCGATCGCGATCTCCGCGTCGTATTCGGCGATCAGCCACTGCGCGTTCTCCCTGACCGGCTCCGGATAATTGCCGTTCGCGACCAGCACCAGCATGTTCCGGTACCTAACCCCTTCCCCGGCAACATCGTAACTCCGGCTGAGGCCGGTCATGATCGCGCTCCGCTGCGGATTGACCGCGGCGGCAAAAGAGGCCGGATCATTAAGCGCCCCCTGGGAGGCAAAGAGTTCGGAGATATCCAGGACATTATCGCGGTTCCGGTCGACGCCTGGATTGTAGCCCGGCTCGTCGCGGCTGATCACGCCGTTCTGATCGGTATCGGTCAGGCCGGCCTGCCGGAAATGATCGGTCTGGCTGATCGGGAAGAAACCAAAAACATCCTGGAACTTTTGCCGGTATGCCGCCTGGTCGCTCAACCGGTCGTACGCGTAACGGAGCAATGAGAGATTCTTGGTCGCCCGCAACGCACTGGTCAGCAATTCGGCCGGATCGCCTTTTCGGCTTGAAGTAGCGGCGTCGATCACCGCGTCAAAATAAGGCTCGGAATCCTGGCCTTCCGGCAGTTGGTTAACAAAGCCGGTCACACTGCCATCGACGCCGTAAGCTTTCAAATAGCGGGTAAAATATTGCAGCGATGCCCCCTGCGGCAAAACGCCTTTCCGAACGGCATCCGCCTGTTGGGGCACACTGGCATTGGTCTTGTTAATTGCAGTGGAGCTCATAGGTCTCTCTTAACATTACTATCGGGTTGGAAGGGCTCTTTCTTGCGTTGTTTTAGGGGAAAAGACTACGGTTGCGGGGCGATCTCCAGCCGGGAACCATCTGTGTAGAATATCATCATATTTTCGCCGTTCTTATCGTATTTATTAACATCGTATGGTTCAGGATCGATCCGGTTTGACAACCCATCATTATCCTGGTCCCCTTCGTAGGGGAATAAATGCTCGTTTAAACTGGTCGACGAATTGACAAAAAAACGGGCCGGGATCGCGGTTTGGCGATGGTATTGCTGGTAGCCGGCACGGGCCTCCGCGACCAGTTTTTTCCCGGGCGCCGCCTGGCCAGTGGCATCAAAGAACGGCGGGAAAGTGTAACCTTCCGCGGCAATGTACTGGGTGTTGAACAGCAGGCCAAAAATGTCATTATCCACTACCAGATCGGCAAAGCTTTCCGCACTCAGGCAGGTCGTCATGAAAGTCCCTTTTTTCATGGTCAACGGGACTCTGCGCTCCGTCAGGATCGCTTCCTCCCCCCTCCGCCGGTCCATGTGGCCGATCAGACCGACGATCCGGCTCTGCCCGCCGGCGGTAATGACCGTGCCGTCATTCAGCGTGATCGCTTCCGCCTCCGTTCCGAAGAGGTCCCTGGCATAGGCCGCGTATCCTTCACGGAGTTCAGCCGCGTGGTGAACATGGAAAACGGCGTAAACGTCAAAAGGTTTGTTCACGCCGAGCGTCCGCCATTCCAAACTCGGCTTCAAACTCCTCTTAAAGACAGCCTGCCCGTCGCTCTCTCCGACCAGCTGCCAGTCGTGATCTTTCCTGAACATCGTGTAAACCCCGTACCTGGCCCCCCAGTAGATGTTGGTGTCCGCTTTATCGCCGATCGCCCACTGCGTGCCGCGGCCGGCGCCGGTGAACGACCAATCCCAGAGAATAACGTGGGTAGCGATCACCAGCGGTTTACCGCTGTTCAGGTCGGCGGCTATCTCTTCATACAGCGGCGTGATATCGCGCCGGACCTTTCCCGGATCGGCCGGCAAATCCATGGCGCTCCGTTCAACCGTCAAACTTTTGAATTGATGGAAATTAGCGTAAAAAAACAATTTCGTCCTGGTGCCAAGCGGAATGTGCTGCATGATCTGGGCGAAATTGACCGTTAGGCGGCCGCTGGTGGGAAGCCGGAAATGCACCGCCTTGTCCAACTGGTTGTTCTCGATCAGGACCACGATCTCCTGACCGGGAGGGCCGGACAGGTTGAGCTGGCGGCGCAGGTCGGAATTATCGACCTTGATCAGGCCGGAGAGTTTAATACCGTCAAGATCAGCGTCAAGCTTTGGTTTGCCTGGCCCCGGCTTATTGCCCGATTGTCCGACCGCTGGCAAGTTGTTAATAATATCGCCCATAACTGTCCCCAAGTGTTTCGGGCGTTGCCAGGGCAAATTTCAATCAATCGGGTTAATAAGGAGAGGTATTGATCTCGATCCGTTCGCCGGTCGAGGGGTAAATGATCAGGCGTTTGCCCGCCCATTCGGACTTGTTCTTATGGAACGGCTCGGGATCGATCCGGTCCTGGACCTGATCGCCGTCACTGTCGCCCTCGTAAACATACAGGTATTTGGTCAGGCCGCGCGCGGCGTTGACGAAGAAGTTCGCCGGGATCGCAACGTCCTGGTGGTAATGCTGATAGCCGCTGCGGGCGGCGTTCAGTATCTCCTTGGCCGACCGCCCTTCGGCGACCCCCTGGAAAAGCGGCAGGAAGGTGTAGCCTTCGGGGGCGATGTACTGCGTGTTGAACAGCAGCGGATAAACGTTGTCGGTCACGACGCTGTCGGCGAACTGCTGGGCGCTGAGACAGGTGGTCATGAAGACCGCCTTTTTCTGCGCCGGCGGCGCGCTGACCGTCTGCTTGACCACCCTCCCCCCGTCGAGATCCAGGTGCCCGATCAGGCCGATCACCCGGCTCTGCCCGCCCGCTTCGATCATGCTGCCGTCAGGCAAGGCGATCGGCTCTGGTTCGCTGCCGACCAGGTCTTCGGCAAACGCGCGATAACCGCCGACGATCTCGTTGGCATAGTGCATGTCCAGGACGACGTAAGCGGTGAACGGTTCGGTCACGCCGAGATTTTTCCACTGGCCGGACGGCTTGATTGCCCGGCGGAAAACGGCCTGCCTCGGCTCATCCTTGACCAGCTCCCACTGCTTGTCCTTTTTCAGCATGGTGTAAAGGCCGTAGCCGGCCCCCCAGTAAAGATTGGTCTCCGGTTTGCGTCCGTTGGCCCAACTGGAGCCCTTGCCCGCGCCGGTAAAAGTCCAGTCCCAAAGGACGACATGCGCCTCCATCACCAACGGCTTACCGGCCCGCAAGTCGGCTGCGACCTCCTGGTAAAACGGGGTGATCTCCCGTTCCAGTTTATTGGGATCGGGGAGAAAATCGGCGACCAGGCGCTGCGCCCGGAATGCCAGCACGGTTTTATTCCCGTCGTAAAATGAGACCTCGACTTTCTGTCCGATCGGGATATACTGCATGATCTCGCCGAAGGCGATTTCCAGCTTACCGTTCTGAGGAATGGTCAAAAGATGAGTGGCGTAGAATTGGTCATTGTCGACGGAAACGACCAGTTCGCGGCCCGGGGTGCCGGTGATCGTCAGTTTTCGTCCGATATCGGCGTGGCTGAGCTTCAGCGTTTTACCCGGTTTTTGGCCGTCCAGGCGGACCTCCGTCGGCGTACTGTCGTTCTGCTTGGCAACGGGGCGGTCAAGCGCCGTTTCATAAGGATTTGGATCGAGCTCCACTCTTCCTTTAATGGTGATCGGTGGTAAAGTCATATTTCCCATATCCCTGCTCATTATTCTCGGCATATTTGCGGTAAAATTTCAGGCGAATTACCGGCACAAGTTACCGCCCGCCAGGCACGATATATATGCAAGGGAGGGCCATCTGATGAGCTCCGTTTTACCCGTCAATAATCAAACGATATCCGGCGCGTCAGCGGCCGGCAACGGCCTGCGCCCTAACGCTTCGCCCACCGAATTCCGGGCGTATCTGGACCGGAACGGGTTCAACCAGCAGGCGCAAACCTTCCTCAAGCATAAGCTCGCCGGCGATCTGGACCAGGCGATCGATTACGCCACCGCCGTCGTGAACTACGCCGATTCGCTGAGCGACGGCGCCGGCCGCAACGGCGCACTGACCGCTCTGCTGGAAAAATGCCTGCCGGAAAACCCCGAATATCTCCGGATCATTCTCGACCAGGCCGGCTCGCTCGGCGCCAGCCGTTTCTGCTACCGCTATTTCCGCGGCCAGGGACGGGAGAATTATCTCCAGATGTTCCGGCTGCAGCTGAGCAGCGTAGTGGCGACCGAGGGTTATTTCGAGCGGCTCAACGCCGTTGACGAGAACGGCGACGGGGCGATCGGCGGGGCCGAGAGCGGCTACCAGGAAAAGTACGATTTCGACCGCAACGGCCTGATCGACCTGGCCGAAGCGTGTAAATACCTCTTCCAGGAGAACGGCGGGAGCGATCCTTTCCGGTTATACCAGCTGATCGCGCCGCTCCGCACCCTGGTCATGGAGACCTTGCCGAACGGCACGCTCCCGGCCGCCGAGCTGGCCCGTTATCGCTCGGTCCTGCAAATGGCGGCCGACCCGCAGAACGGTTTTCCCGCCGACGTCGTTACCGCCGCCCAATGGTACCTGACCGAACTCGACGCCGCCCAGGCGATCAACACCGGCCACTTCAGCGCCGCGCTGGCGCTCTACGACGGCTTTGCCCGGGAAACCGGGATCGTGCCGGGCGGCCAATACGCCCGCTTGAACGCGCAACGCGGCCAGCTCCCCTTTTACGAAGAGCTCTACCGGCGCTGCCTAACGGCCGATCCGTCGGTCAGCGGGATCAATTTTATCGAAGAAGCGCTGGAGAACGGGCGGTTGTTCGAAAAAGGATCGTTCCTGGTCAGCCAGGTTCTGGCCCAGAAGGCCGGCGCCGCACCGGCAGACCAACCGTTTTTCGCTCAACTGGAAAGCTATCTCTGGCAGTCCAACGCGCCGATCGGCACCCTGCCCGCCCAGCTCGAATTGTCACCGACTTCGTCCGTGACCCTGCGCGTTACCCGGCGGCCGGTCACGGTTATGCTGGGAGACCGGGGGGTACTGGCCGACATCAATTACGATCCGGCCACCCGCTCCTGGGCGGTAACGGTGCGCGGCGCTGACGTTTTCGCCCGTTCGGTCAGCACGCAAACAGAAAAGTTAACGCTGGTCTTTGACGCTTCGCGCGGCCGGGGAGTGGCGACCAGCCAGAGCCAGATCAAGCTGGTCCTGAGCGGCAATGTCGGCCAGGCGGTCGTCCAACCGGCCTCCGCGGCCGATTTCTACGGCCGCTTCCAAACAACCCTGGCCGCCGGAGAGCCGCTGACCGGCTATTACGCGGTCGCGCCGGACCGGGACGCCGGCGTCGGCTTCCATTCACCCGGCTCCTTTGACGAACAGCCGGAAACCGGCCGGTTGATCAGCCGTTTTACCGAGCATCCGGAATACGTGTTCGCGACCAGCACCCCGGAGGGCGCAGCGCGTGCCGCCCAGCTCAAGAAGGACCTGAAGGGATTAAGCGAAACCGACGCGCAGGCTTATTTGCGCCGCAACCTGACGCCGCGCGAATTGCTCCGTTTCATCCGCCTGGGCGACCGTTTTATCGGCGGCCCGGTCGGCCCGCTGGCGACTTTGCGCGACCAGGGATATTCCGTGACCGGCATCGCCTATCCGGACGAGAGCGATCCCGCCCTGCTCCGGATCAGCGTGGAGCGCCGCATCAGCCCGGAGCTTTTAACCGGCGAGGCCCGCCAGGCCTACAACGACCTGCCCGCGGAGCAACGCGCCGAATACCGGCAGAACGGGATCCCCTTCCAGATGACCATCGAGGTTTTCTCGACGACCGATGACGCTTCGCTGGCCGTCGGCCGCCATCTGGCGGCCAAAGAGGAAAATATCGTCGCTTTCCAGACGCACGCCTATCATTCCGGACCGCGTAACCGCTACATGGAAGAACAGATCGTGCCGGAACAAGCGGCACTGGGAACAACGGTCGGTTATCTGCCGATCCACTGTTTCAGCGTCCAGGATACGCCGTTCATCAACGCCCAGTTCGGCTCGGTCTACAGCCCGACCGGCTCGCATTCGCAAACCTCGGCCGACGCCTATCTGGTCTTTCAAGGCCTGGACGCGTTCCTGACCGGCGGCAATGTCAATAATAGCGTGCGGGAGGCTTTCCGGCAGAAAGCGGAAGCACAGTACGCCCGGGTCGCCGGCGCGGTCTACAAACCGACCCAAGCCGCCGGCGCCGCCGCCTACTCGCTCCACGCCGACAGCAATGATAACGGCATACCGGACCAGATCGAGCCGGCGGCAGCCGAGAATCCTGCTTTGTCTTTTGATCCGGTCCGGGGGGAATTGATCATCGGCGGCGGCGTCCGGATCGCGCCCAATAATCCCTATTTTAATATCCTGGGGAGTACTGCCGCGGCGACCGGCACGCAATTCACGAAGACGGGCCCTATTTAGCCAATAAAAAACCCGGCGGCGATCTACTCTCCCTCCAAGCGAAGCAAGGAAGTACCATCGACCCAGGAGGATTTCACTACCGTGTTCGGAATGGGAACGGGTGGGACACCTCCGGTATGGCC